>CADAUN010000122.1 GCA_902791085.1 uncultured Erysipelotrichaceae bacterium
GAATTGCCTTATCAAATTTATCGCTTTACGCACGATCGGGCGATTTTGGAGGCAGCCTATCCTTACTTACTTCGTTATCTTGCCTATTCCGAAACGAAAGCTGATCCGAATGGACTATATGGTTATGGTTTAGGGGATTGGTGCCCTGTTGGCATTCACAATTATCGTTACGTAACGGAAACTCATCTTTTGATTACCGACACGTTACACATTCTAGACATGGTGCAAAAAACCATTGCCATCGCAAAATGGTTGGGGAAAGATCCTTCATCCCTGATTCAAAAAGAAGCGAAAATCAAGACAGACTTTCGTAACGCCTTCATTCAAAATGGCCGTTTCGTTCCCGATAAAGCAACGCAAACCGGAATATCAATGGCATTAGAACGAGGCATCTTTACGCCTGAAGAAGAGGCAAATGCCATGGAACAGCTTCTCTCGCTCATCCACGGGAAAGACGAAGAACATATCTCCATCGGTGTTTTCGGCAATCAATCTTTATATCGCGCCCTAACCAAACGAGGACAAGTCGATTTGGCGATGAAACTGTTGTTGCAACCGACATTCCCAAGTTTGGGATATTGGGCAGACGTACAACGTTTCTCATCCCTTCCTGAAGCGTTTGAGTGGGATCTTCATTATGTTGACATCGCATCGTATCAAGGAGGGAAAGAGTTTCCGGCGATTCGTTGCTCGCATAACCATCATTTTTGGGGCGACTTCGTTGCCTACTTTTATGAAGACTTGGCAGGAATTCTTCCTACCGATAACGGAATCATCATCCGTCCTTATTTCCCTTCTTGCCTAAGTGAGGTGAACGCCAGCCATGATTTCCCCGAAGGAAGAGTGGCCGTCTATTGGAAAAAAGAGAAGGATCGCATTGACGTAACCATTTCTTCTCCTGAAGGATTGAATGTGAAGTTCGAAAACACTTCGACTTCAGTACCCGTCTACCCCCATTTCGTCAAAGTGCGCGAATGAGTTTCGCTCCATTGACATCTACGATGCCGCAATCCTTTAATGTGATCGTCATTTCTTTCCCTGATGAGTGGGTGTTGTTTTCTAAAGGTCAAATGTTCTAAATTTCGCCCTTCAACAGGATTTGGCGATTCAAACGAAGAGCCTTCAATTCTTAGATTTTTATGATCATACGGCTCTTTTTTCGGGAGCGACAATAAGTCTGTGTCATTGAGGCGTCGTTGCCTTTGCTTGCCGGGCCTAGCAAACAAAAAGCCGCATAGCCCTATCATGTTTTCGCTTACAAAACGTTAGAAAGGAGCTAAGCGGCCATCGTCAAGTTGGCCATGTGACTTACGGATGGCACAAAATTATTGGGCTCTCCAAGAAAGCCGGAATGCCAAGATAAAATCGTCAAAAATAAGAATGATTTTTATATAGAATGAACGTTTTTCACAATAGAGTCTGCTAGCACTTCGGCAATTCGTTCTGCCCCTTTGTCGCTCGGATGCAATCCATCATAAGTCATATCCCACGCTTCTTTTGGATAGGGATAAGGACCGTGAGGATCGTAAGTCCATTCGCAATATTCTGGATAGACCAAATCGCGAATCGTTCCTTCTTTGGTTAAAACGCGCATAAAACGAACCGCATTCCCTACAGTAATGCCCGTTAAACGATGAGTATCTACGGTAACGACGTTTTCCCCTTCTACGCTTGTCATAATCGCGGAAGCATAATCGTGGAGATATCCAAACTTTTTCCGGTGTGTTGAATCTAAAGCATCGTGAAATTGATCGCGAGCATAAACGAAATGCGCTCGTTCCACCGGATTCATAACAAAAATCACCGCTTTTGGGCTCACTTCACGAATATGATCGATGATGATTCCCAAATGGCCAACAAACGTTTGGGGTTTCCGGGCAAGGAAATCCGCTTTATCGCCGATGGGATAAAGTTCCGAATTCCAGTCGTTTGTCCCTAGCAAAATCGTATAGAAGTCCGCTTCCGGGAATGTGCGAGAAACAAACGTATCCACAATCGCCCCATCCACACCAAGATTGGTTACGTCGCAAGGAAAGGGTAATTTTTCTTTCGTCCTTGTTACATAGCCTTTTTCGAAACGATCCGTCCATAACGATTGATGGGCATCCAAATACGTGAACGAATCCCCAATCGCAACCCAATGTTTCTTTTGATTCATCTTTGCTCCTTTGTTAATACGAATTCCACTCCTTCTTTGACTTCGCTGTCAGGTCCAATCCAGCAGACAAAAGATCCAGGCTCGGCTCTTTTCCGATAATCGGAGCCAACAAAAGCAAGAAGAGATTCGTCGATGGTAAATGAAACCGTTTTTGTTTCCCCTTTTCGTAACGATATCTTTTGAAATCCTTTTAATTCTTTGACCGGTCGAACCACACTTCCGACAAGATCACGAAGATAAAGCTCTACAATCTCTTGCCCATCTCTTTCTCCAATGTTTGTCACCTCACAAGAAGCAACCAACGAATCTTTTGTTCCATAAGAAAGTTTGTTTTTATTCAAGCGAACCTTCCCATAAGCAAATTTGGTATAAGAAAGGCCGTAGCCAAAAGGATATAACGGGGTATTGGGACAATCGATGTAGGCCGATTGATTCCAGCAACGATGCGTTTCATCAGTTCGCGGACGGCCTGTATTGATGTGATTGTAATAAAGTGGGCATTGACCAACCGAACGAGGGAAAGACATCGGCAATTTCCCTGATGGTGCAACATCGCCGAAAAGTAACGAAGCTAACGCATGCCCACATTCTGTTCCAGGGAAGAAGCAATCATAAATGGCTCGCGCTGTCTTGCTTTCTTCTTCTAAAATCATTGGCCTGCCATTGAAAAGACAAAGAATCACGTTGGGGTTCGCCTCTAAAACGGCTCGGTAAAGTTTCTTTTGAATCTCTGGCAAGGACAAATTGGTTTTGCTGGCGCTTTCGCCACTGTCGTCTTCGTCTTCGCCTAGGCAAAGAATCACGACATCCGCTTGTTTTGCGGTCATTACTGCATCAGGAATCTCGCTTTCATCCCTACCTTTGTAATCGATATCGCATCCTTTTGCCATGAACACGTTTTCTTTGCCGATTCTTTCTTCTAAGCCTTGTCGCATCGTGACACTGTCTTTTTCTAGACCGCCACAACGCCATGCCCCTAATATCCTAGGGTTGTCAGCCAAAGGACCAATCAAGGCGACTTTAATGGATTTGTCGTTTAATGGTAAAATCCCGTCGTTTTTCAGTAAGACAACGCTTTCTTCCGCTGCTTCTTTGGCTAACGCGCGGTGCTCGGGGCAAAGGAAGAGGCTAGAGGCTTTCTTGTCGTCACATTGCCGATAAGGATCGTCAAAAAGTCCAAGACGTTCTTTCATCGTCAAAACTCTCCGACACGCATCATCTAGTTGCGACATCTTAATCCGCCCTTCTTCGAGCAAAGAAGGAATGGATTGCGCATACAAAGTTGTCATCATCTCGATATCACAAGTTGCTTCCAAAGAAAGATAAGCAGCTTCTTTTTCATTTTCTGCCACGCCTTGCGTGATTAGTTCGTTGCAAGCGGCATAATCGCTCATGACGGCACCATCAAAATGCAATTCGTCGCGGAGAATCCCTTTCAATATTTTCTTGTTGCCGGTAATCGGAATTCCTTCGAAAGCATGAAAAGCCGACATTGCTGCCATGACCCCGGCATCGATAGTGGCTTCATAATTTGGCAAATAGAATTGTCTAAAAGTCAATTCGCTCATTTCTACGAGGTTATAATCTCTTCCCGCTTCGGGAGCGCCATACCCGGCGAAATGCTTCACGCAACTCCCTACATGATCATTAGGAATTCGATATTCTCTGCCCTGGAACCCATAGACCGATGCTTTGGCCATCAAAGAACCTAAAAAAGGATCTTCGCCGAAGCCTTCGGTGACTCGTCCCCATCTCGCATCTCGCGCTAAATCCACCATCGGACCAAGCGCCATGTCGACACCATTCGCCGATGCCTCCTTGGCCGCCATCGCCGCGCAACGTTCCATCAAAGAAGGATTGAAGGATGCTGCCATCGCTAAGGGAATCGGATAAATCGTTAAATAGCCATGAATCACGTCTTGAACAAACATCGTAGGAATGTGATGAGGACTTTTCTCAATACATTCTTTTTGAATTCTCCTTAACTCGCTAGAAGGCAACATCGCTCCTGTTTCATCCGATAAAAAATTGACGGTTCCCGCTAAATAGATGTCACTTTGTTTTAAACCTAGCTGGGTATAAGGACCGATTGCATTTGCCGTGTTATCCTCTAATTTCGTTCCCCGATAGAAATTCGAAATCAGCTGGGTGCACTGCATAATCTTTTCAAAAACGCTCATCTCGCGAAGCAGTTTTTCAATGTCCATGGGGTTTACCTCTAAGAATCTAGTTTGATTAAAACACATTTTCTCGCATTTCCGTTTTCGTTTTCTCCGTGCCCTATTGTGAAAAACGATTTTCGTTGTTCAGTTTTCTTTTTATTTCGACGAATATTTCCAAAATTTCTTTTATAGTAATCTCAAAAGGAGAATATCCATGAAATTAAAATATCTCGGCACT
>CADAUN010000123.1 GCA_902791085.1 uncultured Erysipelotrichaceae bacterium
GCTAAACAACCAATCCGAAGCGCCTCCCAATCTCCTTTGATTGTTTAGCAAGGGGATTATAGCACGACAGGGCTATCCTTTATTTGCTGGTATATCTAGCTTTTTTTGGAAATTTCGTGGCGGTCGGTTACGGAATGTCCTATAATGTTTTGGTTGTTTGTTCGTGTGAGGTAAGCAAAATATGGCAACTAAGTTCGTCTTTGTTACGGGAGGCGTCGTCTCTTCGTTAGGAAAAGGCATCTTTTCTTCTTCTCTTGCGCTTTTGTTAAAAAGCCGCGGGGTTAAGGTCTTCATGATGAAGTTTGATCCTTATTTAAATGTGGATCCAGGAACGATGAGTCCTTATCAACATGGTGAAGTCTATGTGACGGACGATGGTGCCGAAACCGATTTGGATTTAGGCCATTATGAACGATGGACGGATTTGCATCTTTCGAAAGAAAGTTCTGTGACATCGGGGAAAATTTATTCCACCGTCATTGAAAAAGAACGCCGTGGCGATTATTTAGGCGCTTGCATTCAAGTCATTCCTCACGTGACTAACGAAATCAAGGCTCGTTTGTTAGCAGCAGCCCAAACTTCCGGTGCGGATGTGGTCATTGCCGAAATTGGTGGCACAGTGGGCGACATAGAATCGACGCCATTCTTAGAGGCTTTACGTCAATTCCGTTTAGAACACGGGTTTGAAAACACATTCTTTGCGCATAATACCCTAGTTCCCTATTTAAAGAGCGCGCAAGAAACCAAAACCAAACCAACCCAACATTCCGTGAAAGAATTATTGGGGCTTGGCATTCAGCCTGATGCCGTTGTCTTACGAAGCGAAGTTCCGCTTCCTTCGTCTCAGAAAGCCAAAATTTCGTTATTTTGCAACGTTCCACAAAATGGTATTTTCGAAGCTGATGATTTAGAAAGCGTTTATGAATTGCCTTTTGCTTTGCATGAACAAGGCTTAGACGACTATGTTTTGAATCATTTTGGCATTACCGCTCCAGCAGCGGATTTGACCGAATGGCATAGATGGTGCGATTCCGTTCATAATGCCAAAGGCGAAGTGAATATCGCCTTGGTTGGCAAATATGTAGAACTTCACGACGCCTATCTTTCCGTTGCCAGCGCATTAAAGCATGCAGGCTATTTCCATGGGGCGAAAGTGCAAATCGGTTGGATCAAATCGATGGATGTGACCGATGAAAATGCCAAAGATATGTTAAAAGGATATGATGGCATTTTAGTTCCCGGCGGTTTTGGCGAACGTGGCTCCGAAGGGAAAATGGCCGCTATCCGTTATGCACGAGAAAACAACGTTCCCTTCCTTGGGATTTGTTTCGGAATGCAATTGGCTTGCGTTGAATTCGCGCGCCACGTCTTAAAGATGAACGACGCCAATACTTCTGAATTCGATCCGAAAACCGAACATCCCATTATTGATTTGCTTCACGATCAATATACGGGCATCGAAATGGGCGGGACTTTGCGCTTAGGCCTATACGATTGCCATATCATGCCAAATACTTTGGCTTATCGTTGCTACCAAACGGAAGAGGTCCGTGAACGTCATCGCCATCGTTATGAATTCAATAATTGTTATCGCGAAGAATTTGAAAAAGCGGGCATGGTCTTTTCTGGCATCAATCCACAACAGAATCTTTGTGAAATCATCGAATTGCCGCAGAACGATTTCTTCATTGCGTCCCAATTTCACCCCGAATTCACCTCTCGTCCTTTAAAACCGAATCCATTATTCCGCGAATTTATCGCCGCTTCGATTCGGGCACGAAAAGCGAAATAAGCAATATTCATCATCGAAAGCGCCAACGAATAGGCGCTTTTTCGCTACGAAAAGAGGGGTTATATAGTGAAAAAAGGCGAAAAAACTCAAAAATCCACTGCAAAACCCCGTTTTTTTCTTAACAAAAAGGAATTCTACCTTTATGATTAGGGAGAAAAGAGGTTGAAATATGAAAAAATCACCCCGCGTATTATCCATCATCTCCTTGCTTCTTACCATTTTGGCAGGTGTGCTTTTTGTCTACTTACCAAAAATGGCGTTTGAAACATTGCAATTTGCGCCTACTTGGTACAACGATGGCGCGATATTGCTTAGTTCCAAGGCTTGGGTTGGACGTTTTTATACGAATATCCTAGCTTCCTTGGTTAGCACCTTCACCTTAAAAGGACCCTACCCGATTTATTACATTTTGTTGATTGTTCTAACTTGTGGCGTCGCCATCTTTTGGTTATGGCATTTCATTTTGCTTTGTGCAAAACGCCGTCCTAGCGCCTTGGTGTTTAACCTATTCTGGCTCATTTTCGGCGCTGCTAACCTCTGTGTTTTCTATTCCTATATTGGCTATGTCGATGGAAAAGAAGGTTTGATGTTCAATGCAAGTGGCATCTCCGATGGCTTTGGCTTAATTGCGAAAGCGTTCCAAGACAATCATCCGATGGCTGCAGTAGAAGTGTTGTTGCCATTTGTTATTGTTTGCCTTTCCGCTTATCTCTTTTTGATTGGCATGTTGATTTCTTTGCACGACATTCGGAAACATCCGGGTCATTCTAAGAAACAAGAAGCTCCTATGAGTGACATCAAAGAATCCGATGTCAAAAACGCCACTCCTAAACAAGACGCGATGAGCGATGCGCAGGAACAAGAAATGAAGAACGTTCCGTTAAAAGACAATGCCAAAGAGTCTTACGTGGTACAAAATTTCTCCTATGGCATGCCAATGCCTTCGCCTTATATGCCGCCTTATCCGCCTCGGCCTGAAGAACGCCCCTCTTTAACTGAAGATGATGTGCGTCGCGTGGTGACAGAAGTTTTGCTTCAAAATCAACCTAAACCCGAACCTGCCGTCTCCGCTCCTGCGGTGGAAAAACCCGTCGCGACCGCTGATCGCCCGCTCACCGCAAAAGAATTGCGTCACATCATTCAAGACGAACTTCGCGATCACGATCATCCCGAAGACTTAATGCCTTTGACGGATGAACAATGCCGTAATTTGATCCGCGAAGAATTAGATGATTATTATGCCGGCACAAAGCCTGAAGAACCGGCAAAAGAAGCTGCTCCGCTCCCATCTCAGCCTGCCCCCGCTCCTGAATCTGCACCGGCAGAAGCAGAAGAGGACTATATGACTGCTGAAGATCTCGGCAAGATGATCAAAGAAGAAGTGGCTAACGCTTTGCGTGAAGCGAAGGACGCGGAAGGAGCAGAGAAAGAGACGCCTGCCCCAGCCCCAGCTTTGGAAGAAGAGGATATTCGGAAAGTTGTCGATGAAGAATTGGCAAAGCAACCCGCTCCTGTAGTTCCATCTGACAATGGCTTAAAAGCGGAAGATGTTCGTTCCATCATCCAAGAAGAATTGGCCGGTTTGAAAGATGCCGAAGCGGCGCAAGACCAACAAATCGCTGCCGCTAAGGAAAAGACGGACAATTTGCAATATAACCTCAGTGCTTCCGACTCGCGCAACCAAGCAATGGTCGACGCTTTGCGCTCACAACAACTGACGGTAGAACAAATCCGTACGATTATTAGCGAAGAATTGGACAAGAAACTTGCCGAAAAACCAGCTCCAGCCGCTGCTGAACCAGAGACGAAAGCCGAGCCCGAAACGAAGGCAGAACCAGAAGCCAAAGTGGAACCTGTCGTGGTTGAACCAGCGCCCGCTCCTGCTCCTTCCCCAGCTCCTTCTCCGGTGACTGAACCGGAACCCGAACCCGAGCCAGAAACAGAGCCGGAAGAAGAAGTTTCTGTTACTCCTGATCCCGAAGTAGCGAGCGTTAAAGTTCGTGCTCCACGCGTTCCGTTTGCTACCCGTGTCTTAGCCGGTGATAAGGAATTACAAGCCAACTATAACGAATTAAAAGCGGAAGCCCTCTCTTATGGATTAAAGAGCCGTCTCTCCGTTTCGGGGGATACGTTCCGTCTCCATACGAAGACTTACCTCAAAATTATCGTGGCAGGAAAAGGATTAAAACTTTATTTCGCTTTGAATCCCGATGATTATGCCGATTCGCCAATTCCGGTGAAGAACGCTGGGGTCAAGAATCTCTATAAAGACATTCCGTTGGTCTTTAAAGTCAAGAGTGGCTTATCCGTCTTTTTAAGAAGGAACAACAACTTTTCTTAGAGAAAGGTTGCTTAAAGAGCAGAGCGGTTTTCTTCTCTTTGAAAAAGGTTTCTCCCTCGCTTGCTCTTAGGCAAGAAAAGAAGAAACCAATGTTCTACCATCTAACAACTACTCTTTCGAATTGGTGATGAGAGTTCCTAAGTCTTCGCCGTTGACGACACGGACCGCATTTTCGGGGTCATTCATATTGAAGACTCGGACATCGATATTCGAGTCAAGAAGAAGACCTAAGGCGGTCGCGTCCATGACTTTGAGACCTTTGACTAAGATATCCTGATAAGAAGCTTTCTTGATCAGCTTCGCATTCGGATTCTTTCTCGGGTCATCGTCAAAGACACCTTCGACGCCGTTTTTACCCATAAAGATACCGTCGGCGTTGATCTTGTCAACGGTGTAGGCCTTTA
>CADAUN010000124.1 GCA_902791085.1 uncultured Erysipelotrichaceae bacterium
CAACAAGATTCTCTTTCTTCTACGCCTGCTCATCCTTAAAATAAAGATGTTATGTCCGGCGTTAAAGTATTAAGACGTATTGCCTCGTGGCTGCTCTTCTTAGCAGCAGCTTCTTGGTTTTTGGTCAAAATCATCGAAGTGGCTACCGCTCCATATCTGCCACAAGAAGGAACGGACGATCTTCATCGTTTTTATTTGCCTTTGCTTTATATCATCCTTTGCTTGGGCGTTATGTTCACCACCCAGTTTGCCTTGTTTCACCATCCTGAATCCAACACGGGTTACATGGGTGGCATTGTATTGATGGTATTCTTTGGCATCGGTTTCGTTGTTTCGTTATACACCTTGATTCGTGGCATTTTGAGCATCCCCACAAACGCCTATTGCACCGACCCTTCTTATTTGTACTGCACAATGATTCCAACGATGGCGATCTTCTTTGGCGAAGTCGTCTATGGTTTTGTGCTGTATTGGCAAGATCATCAGGCCAAGAAAAAGCAAGAAGTCATCGAAGAAGCGAAGGAACAAGCCGCCAAAGAAGAAGTCGATGGAGTGCATTTAAACAAGGAAGACTGATTTTCCTTGCGCCCTCCTTGGTTTTTGATTAAGATATCACCTGTATCTCTCTTAGCTGTCTTGTATAGCTAGGCGAAAGGAGTGAAGGAAAATGAAAAAAGGAATCCATCCAGCGTATCATCGATGCACTGTGACCTGCGTCAACTGCGGAGCCACGTTTGAAACTGGTTCTACCCTCGGGGAAGAACTCAAAGTCGAAACCTGCTCTAACTGCCATCCGTTCTATACGGGCAAGCAACGGAATGTTGTCGCCGATGGCCGTATTGACCGTTTCAACAAGAAACTCGCCAAAGCAGAAGCCGCCAAAAAAGAAAGCAAATAAGGCGGTTAATTATTGGTTCTAAAAGGTGACCCTAGCGGTTGCCTTTTTTGTATTCTGTGGTTCTTCGTGTTTTAATAATAGACGATTAATGAGGCATTATGGCAACCACATTATGGGATGACAAAATTCTCTTAATTCCCGGTGGAACCGGCTCTTTTGGGCATGCTGTTGTGGATCGTTTACTTTCTTCGAACATTCGCGAGATCCGCATCCTCTCACGCGACGAAAAGAAACAAGATGACATGCGGAAAGAATATGACAGCCCTAAGCTGAAATTCTTTTTGGGCGACGTTCGTGACGCATCTTCTATCGATGAAGCTTTTTCCCACGTCGATTATGTTTTTCATGCCGCCGCTTTGAAACAGGTTCCCTCCTGCGAGAGATTTCCATTAGAAGCGGTTAAGACGAATATTTTGGGTTCGGATAACGTCATTACAGCCTGCCTTAAACACCGAGTGAAGAAAGCAGTTTTTCTCTCGACCGACAAAGCGGTTTATCCAACCGGCGCGATGGGGATGACAAAAGCGTTGATGGAAAAGGACGTCATCGCTCGTTCCCAATTTCTTGCTGCTGACGATACCGTTTTGTGTTTGGTTCGTTACGGCAACATGCTGGCGAGTCGCGGCTCTGTTGTTCCCTTGTTTTTGAAACAAATTCAAGAAGGAAAACCTCTTACCATTACTAACCCTAAAATGACGCGATTCATGATGACTTTGGAAGACGCCGTCGATTTGGCGTTATATGCGTTTGAACACGGCAAACAAGGCGATCTTTTTGCGCACAAAGCTCCTGCTGTTACCGTTCAAACCTTAGCTGAAGCGATACTTCATTTGACCCATTCTAATGTGGGCATCCGTTATATCGGTTCTTATCGCGGAGAAAAGGAATATGAAACTCTAGTTACCTCTGAAGAAAGAGAGGTGGCGGAAGAATCGGACAAATTCTTCCACATTCCTGCCGTTTTTGCACAAAAACATCTTTCTGTTCCGTCAAAAGAGCCTTATACTTCTCAAAACACCATTTTATTAGATGGCGAGGAAACATGCCGATTATTAAAGCAACTATCATTGTTTGGAGGGAACATCAAACAACATGAGTGATTCGAAAAAAGAGAAAGAAATCACAGATTCGGATCGGTTTTATGCGGCCAAATGGAATCCATTCCGTTCTGAACAAGAGCCTGTCACGAACAATGACAATATTCATCACGCCAAAAACAAGGTCTGGTTTTGGTGCGGCGTTGCTGCCGTTATTGTGGGCGTCGCTTTGTTGCTCATTTCTTTTTATGGAATTCCCCGCGATGCCGAAATCTTTGTGAGCTTGTTTGCCATCGGCTTCACCGCGACAACTTTTGGGATTATTGCCGCTTCCTTCAGTGCTTTTTTGTTTATCCGTGAGAAACGTTATACCAAAGCAAACGAATCTACCCATTCTTCGTCATAATCTTCGAATCTGTCATTTCATGCGTGAAACACGCGGAAAATCGCGTTTTTTCAAGAAAACAAAATCCTTCAAATGGATGGAAATCATTCTATAGAATGAAGAAAATTTTTACGGTAGAAAACGAACCACCATCTTTAAAAGAAAAGTGTTATACTTATTGAGTATGACCAAAGAAACACAAAAGACGACTAAAAAGACAACAAAGAAAACTGCCGCCTCAGCCGAAAAGTCTGCCCGCAAAAAGACTCTTGCCGATCAAGAATCGCTGGACTTAGAAAAAGAAGAGCAACTTGATCTGGGGGAAATCAAAGGCCTTGATGCAATCAAGAAAGAACTTTTGGACAAAGCTGCCAAAAACAACAACAGCATTTCGCAAGATGATATTTACGATGCGATTGATACCGCTCGTTTACAATTGGAAGACGATGATGTCTCTGAATTGATTCAATTCTTTGAAGACCACGGTGTTCGTGTTGATTCCGGCGAAGACGATGATTTAGAATCTGCCAATCCGTCAGAAGCCGATTTAGCTAAGACTTCAGAAGATGACGAACTTTTTGAAGACGACGACATTGATGATGGCGAATACGACGATTCTAAAGACGAAGACATCGATGCAGAATTTGCCAACGCTCAATCGGGCGATGTCAAAGTGAACGACTCCGTCAAAATGTATTTGAAGGACATCGGTCGTTATCACTTGTTGCAACCTGAAGAAGAAAAGAAAGCGGCAAAAGCGATTGCAGACGGCGAAGAGGCTAAAAAATTGCTTCCCGCTGCCCAAGCAAAAGGCGATACAGCTGAAGTGGAGCGCCTCAATAATTTGATTGAAGAAGGCGAAGATGGCCGCAACCAATTAATCACCTGCAACCTTCGTTTGGTGATTTCGATTGCCAAAAAATATGGCCAACGTGGCATGCCGTTCTTAGATTTGATTCAAGAAGGCAATATGGGTCTAATTAAGGCTGTTGATAAATTTGATTATACTAAGGGCTTTAAATTCTCAACTTATGCGACATGGTGGATTAGACAAGCTATCACAAGAGCTATAGCTGACCAAGCTAGAACTATCAGAATTCCTGTTCATATGGTTGAAACTATCAATAAGATGACTAGAATTCAAAGACAACTTGTTCAAGAACTTGGTAGAGATCCTTCAGCTGAAGAAATTGCAGCTAAGATGGGTAGTGGCATGTCTGCGGATAAGGTAAGAGAAATTCAAAAGATTGCCTTAGATCCAGTTTCTTTAGAAACACCAATTGGTGAAGAAGATGATTCGCACTTAGGTGATTTTATTGAAGATAAGGATGCTTTATCTCCAGATCAATATGCGAATAATGAATTATTAAAAGATGAAATAGATTTAATATTATCTACTTTAACTGAAAGAGAAGAAAAGGTAATTAGACTTAGATTCGGTTTAGAAGATGGTCGTACTAGAACTCTAGAAGAAGTAGGTAAGGAGTTTGATGTAACTAGAGAAAGAATCAGACAGATTGAAGCTAAGGCTTTAAGAAAACTAAAGAATCCTACAAAGAGTAAGAGATTAAAAGAATTTTTAGAAGATAAGAAGTAATGATTTCAAGCAGACTATTACAAATCGCAATGCTTATAGACAAAGGCAAGGTAGTATTCGACGTAGGTAGCGACCACGCACTGCTACCTTGTTTTTTGGTTGAAAATGGAATATGTGAAAAAGCTTATGCAGCTGATATAGCTTTAGGTCCTTTAGAAAATGCTAAAGAGACTATTGAAAGACATGGATTAACTGATAAAGTTATTCCTTTGTATTCTGATGGTCTAAAGCTAGCTCCTAGAGACGTCGATGTAGTAGTTATTGCTGGTATGGGTTATTACACAATTGAACACATATTAGATGAATGTGATGTTTCAATGTATCAATATTTTATTGTTCAATCTAATACAGATGTCAATTTATTAAGAAAATATATATCAGATCATAACTATACCATTGAAGATGAAAGAGTTGTATATGATGGTTTTTATTATCAGATTATTAAATTCTCTGGAGATCTTCATGATGAATATACACCATTAGAGATAGAATATGGTCCTATCAATCTTAAAAGAAAAGATGAAGTATTTATAGCTTATTTAAAAGATAGATTAGATAGATTAATAGA
>CADAUN010000125.1 GCA_902791085.1 uncultured Erysipelotrichaceae bacterium
CGCGATTGCTTTGACTTGCTGATAATAGGCGCAGTGTTCCAAATCGCTATAGTCGTCTTCTCCGACATTGGCCACATAGAGAATGGATTTTAAGGTCAGCAAGAAGAAATTCTTCCGCGCATAATCCATTTGCTCTTGGCTTAAGCCTTTGACCAAACGGGCAGGAATGCCATTCGATAAGGCGTCACGCATCGCAGAAAGGATAGGCATTTCATATTGCGCCACTTTGTCTTTGGCGATACGGGCACGGATTTCTTGTTTGCCAATCCGATTGGTAATGCTAGTCAAGTCTGACATGCAAAGCTCCAAAGAAATCACCTCAATATCCGATTTTGGATTCACCGGATCGTCGTGATAACGGACAACGTTCGCATTTTCAAAGCAACGCACCACTTCCACAATGGCATCGCATTCCCGGATGGCGGCCAAGAATTGGTTTCCCAACCCTTCACCTTGCGAAGCGCCTTTCACCAATCCAGCGATGTCATAAAAATCAAACGTCGCATTAACTTTTCGCTTGGGTTGGTATTTTTCACAAAGATAATCTAATCGTTCGTCCGGAACGACCACGACACCATTATTGGGTTCAATGGTCGCAAAAGGATAATTTTCTGCCAAAACATGGGAATTCGTGATGGCATTGAAGAGCGTGGATTTCCCAACGTTTGGAAGTCCAACAATTCCTGCTTTTAATGACATAATCCGTTTCTCGCCTCAAAAAATACGAAGAGATTATATCTCTTAGGCGATGGAAAAGGAATGTTAAGAACAAGAAAAAGGCTCCCAACGAGGGAACCTTTTTGTTGATACGATGAACTTAGTCTACTTTCTTGACGTTATTCGCGCGAAGTCCACGATCGGATTCTTCTGGTTCGAATTCAACATTCTCGCCCGGTTCAGCGGTCTTATAGTTGTCCATAAGAATCGCGCTGTAATGGAAGAAGTAATCGCGTCCATCTTCTCCATGGATAAAGCCATAGCCTTTATCCTTAAAGAATTTTTTGACTGTTCCTTTCATACAAACCTAACCTTCCCGTCTGTGTTTGTACAGACTAACAACGATAATAGCACCCTTCACGAAAAAAGAAACATGAAAAGTGAATGAAAAAATTAAACGTTTGATGAAATGACTTGATGGTCAATTTTTGAATATGAGATGCTGTGCGATTTTTGCGCTTTACGTAAAGAAAATGAATCTTATCCATTTGTTTTCCCTTCTCGTGAAAAATTTCGCCTTTCCACCCATCGCCAGACAAAAAATAAGGCGACTATCATGCCTAAAAGGGCAGCAAAGAACAAAATGAGGAAAGGAAAATAATCAAGAGAAAAAGAATGATTGGTCCCACCGAAATTGGATTGAATGCTTTGATGAATGACGATTTCAACCCCTCCTAACGTCAAAACCGAAAAAGCAGTTGCCACGAAAGTTAATAGCAACAAACTCGCCCCATAAAAGTCAGCGATAAAAGGTCGTGCCACGCCCAGTTCAAAAAGCATCTTTCCTTGCTTCTTATGTTCGAACGTTAAAAGAATCGTCGTGACTAAAAGAAGGAATCCCGCTGTCCCTAAAGCCAAAAGGGATGCGGCTTCTAACGCCACGTTGACATATTGCAATACGCTTGCAATCGATTCTTCAGCCAAACGCGAAGGATCAGTGAAACGATAGGAAGGGTATTGCTTTTGAAGTTGTTTCAAAACAGGCAACCGTTCTTTTTCAGAAAGATAGAAAATGGCTTTCTTTGGTTCCAAAAGAAAGGAACTCATTCCAAAATTATCCCGCCAATAGTCAATACACCAACGAGGCAAACCATAGATGACGTCGTAGTTTTCTTCCACGATTCCCGTCACGAAAAGTTTGGCTGTTCGATATTCTTGGAAAAGCGTTTCGCCTTCTGCGTATGAAGAAACAAGTCCGCCAGCATACAAAACTGGCTCTCGGTTTAATTTTTGATATAAGGAAGAAGAAATGCAAATTTCATGGATTTTGCTAGGACGTTCCCCGGTTAATAAAGAAGGGATATCGCTAGAGAAAGTCACCGTATCTTGTCTTCTTTTTCGATAATGCCCCATCACAACATTACGAGGTCGTTCCACTTCAGGAAAAGGCAGGGCGAGAGGCAAGCGGGAACAGGCATCTGTTACCGTTTCTAAGGCATTACGATCGTCGCTTAAAAAGAAAGGCGAAGCAAAGCCATGCGTCAACGCGGCAGGAAAGGAACAATACGAGGATTCTCCTAGCACCGCATAAGAAGAAAAGGCATATTGATTACGAATCTTTTCGATATCGGAATAAGACAATGCGTTTTTATCTGCTTGATAGACAAACAGCTTATCGCTTGCAGTCGCTTGATTTTTACTTTCGTGAGAATGGTCATAATCATAAGAATTCCGTTCAAAGACAAATTCATCTAGTAGTCCATTCTCCGCTGCTTTAGCAAAGAAAACCTCTTTGCTTTCTTTTGGCAAAAGGTAATAGTTTTTTTGCAATAGCCAAGGTAACGATGGATTTGACTCATCAGCGGTTGGAAAGCCCATGCGGCTTTCAAACATCGTCTCATTCCAAAGACGGCTAGAATGATATAGCGTAGGAACGGGATCTTCTGTCACCCCGATGGCAATCAGCAATTGGGTGTCAGCATAGCCATAAGCATCATTCGCGAGTTCTAAGAACAACGACAACGGTTTTTTCTTTAACGCCTCCCCTAGCGAAACATAATCACGCTTTACCTGCAATCCGAGCGCTAATTGCGTCATGGTCGCGTAAGGTAAACCCAAGATCACTTGTTCGCTTTCCATCACGGTAGGCCGTTCGGGATATATGGGATGAGAGCTGTCTTCTAACCAACGATATTCATTGAGAGAGCGTACGCCAAAGCCAGGAAGTATTTTCTTTTGCCCAAACGAATCATAAGTCAATTCATTGGCATCTACGAAGAAATGCTCGAAAGCGCAAGAATACATCAACCCGTGATCGCGAAAAAAAGAGGGATAGCGCTCTTTTAAAGAAAGAACCGTTCCCTCACTGGCGGCAATCACACGACCAAAAGTGGTTTCGTTAGAAACGGCGTTTTCCATCACGATGCCTTCGATGCCGCTTAAGGAGGAAAAAGCATCGTGGAGTTGTCCTTGCAAATCACGTTTTACATAGAACGAAGTTCCTAAAGAAAGCAACGCAAAACTTAAAATGGTTAATGCCAACAATGTTCTTCCCTTCTTTTCTTGCAACACATGGAAAGCGTGAGGGAGCCAAGAAAAGAGGGAGAAAGAAACTTGAGGCTCTTTAGAGGGTGTAAACGTGAGAAAAGACGTTTGGTTTTCTTTCTCACCTGTGTCTTTTTCTTTGATGACTCGGAGCCCCCCTTCTTCGAGCAACAATATCGTCGATGCATATTGCTCGCACAAAGCACGATCGTGCGAAACGAGAATAACCAAATGTTTTTGCGCATAAGAAGAAAGAATTTCCATCACCCGTACGGCGTTTTGATGATCTAACGCGCCAGTAGGTTCGTCGGCTAAAACTATCGGAGGATCGCCAACCAAAGCGCGTGCCAAAGCAATCCGTTGCTTCTCCCCTCCAGACAACGTATTCACGGTCTGCTTGGCTTTCGATTCTAATTCCACATAACGGAGCATCTCTTTGACCTTCCGTTTGGCCAATGACGGTTTTACCCCCATGCCTTCTAACGGAAGCATCACGTTCGAAAAGGCAGAATCGAGTTCTAACAAATCATAAGATTGACGAATGATGCCAAAAGTGGAAAGACGAAACGCAGATCGTTCGTCTTCCGTGCGACTTTTGATCAAATGTCCTTTGACGAAAACGTCGCCTTCATAAGAAACATCAATCCCCGCGATCACATCGAGCAAAGTGGATTTGCCACATCCTGATTCGCCCACTACCGCGATTAGACCATGGTGAGGAAAAGAAAAGGAAACTTGGCGAAAAATATCTCTGCCATCAATGATTTTGCTAAGATTTTGCAACACCACGGCTTTCATTCTTCTCTTAACTCCTCACATAAATTTTTTCCGCTTGCGATATGTAACGGTACTGCTACGCCAAAAAAGGTCAGGCACAAGGCAAAGCAAAGAATCCCGATAATCGGAAAAAACGGAATGCCATAAGCCGAAGCATAAGGAATCACAATCAAGGAAGATAAACCGAGTATCCTTTCTAGCCAAAAGGACAAAAGCAAAGACAGAGGATAAGAAAAAAGCAAAGCAAAGACGGCTGCAAGGAGATTCACTCCTAACGGTTCTCGTTCATAAATCCATTCCAAATCTTCTTTCCTAGCCCCTAAGGCAGAGAGAATTGCAGCTTGTTTGCGCCGTTCTTGAAAAGAATGATAAGCGATGGCGCTTTCCGTAAAACCAACGCCAAGCAAGACAATTCCTAAAAAGGGC
>CADAUN010000126.1 GCA_902791085.1 uncultured Erysipelotrichaceae bacterium
AATCCGACAAAGCCTGAGGACAAAACAGAGCCGAAGAATTAAAATAGAGGAGGGGCAAATCCCTCCTCTTTCTTTTATGGCAAATCTTCAAATTGGTTCGATTCCTTTATCAGGGCACGTTGCGCTTGGCCCGATGGCGGGCGTTACGAGTCTTGCTTATCGCGAATTTATGAAGCCGTTCGGCGTGGCTTTATCTTATTCCGAAATGATTTCTGACTGTGGGCTTTCTTACCATAACAAAAAGACATTGGAATACGCTAAGACGTCTTCTATCGATCGCCCGGTTGGATTACAGCTTTTTGGCTTTGACATTCGTAACACTGCGCAAGCGATTGGAATCTTAGAAACGCATGCAGATTACGATATTTTAGATTTAAATTTCGGCTGCCCCGTGCAAAAAGTGACTAAAACTGGTGCAGGGTCTGCCTGGATGAAGCGTCCATTAGATTTGTATCAATATGTTCGAATGGTGGTGACAAAATCCCATAAGCCGGTGACGGCTAAATTACGACTTGGTTGGGATTCCACTCATTTGAATATATTGGAAATCGCGCCCGCGCTAGAAGAGGCGGGAGTTCAAATGATTACGATTCATGCCCGCACTGCCGTGCAGGCTTACAGTGGAAAACCTGATTTTACTCAAATTGCCCATCTAGGAACGAAATTGTCGATACCGTTATGCGTTTCTGGAGATATTTTCACGCCGGACGATGCCCTTAAGGCGATGCAGATATGTGATGCATCGCTCGTGATGGTGGCACGCGGAGGACTAGGAAATCCTGAATTGGTTACGAATATCGAACGGGCGATAGCTGGCCAACCATGTTTGCCTCCTCCTTCTGTGGCTAAAGATGCGGAATATGCGTTGCGTTTTACCCAAATGCTTTGTGAGGAAAAAGGAGAACGTGAAGCAGTGCTAATCCTTCGCGGATTGTTGCCTCATTTCTTTACCGGGTTCCCGGGATACAAAAAGATTCGTGCAGAATTGTCATTAAATCCTCACTCTTATGACGACTTGCAAAAGATTTTAACCGGCATTCGCGACCGGAATCATTTGTGATTTCCTATCGATTTTGAAATTTTTGAATGGCAAGATAGGTAACCGCTTTCTTTCTTATCATGCGCATTTTCGTTGTCTTTTTGCGATGAATGATTAGAATGTTCGTGTCCGAACTAATTGGATTTATTGCTCATGAAAAATGCGTCGATTGGATTTCAAATCATTCAAACTTCGCGCCTGATTAAAAACTATTCCGAAACAAGTATTCGCGAACATTCAGACGCCGTCTTTTCTTCTAGTGAAGGGATGTTATTACGTTACATTTATAAAAAAGAAGACGAAGGTGTTGTCTCAGCCAAAATGCTGACCGAGCGATTCCGAATCTCAAAAGCCACAGCATCCGAATTATTATCCCATTTAATTCGCAAAGGATTGATTTACTACGCTCCGGTGGAGAGCGATGGAAGAATGAAACGCATCTTATTGACGCAAGAAGGTCATAAGATACAAGAATCGTTAGACATGATTTTGTCTTCATGTGACGAAACCTTGGTTGCTGGTTTTAGCGAAGAAGAAAAAGAAGAATTATCACGTTTGCTTGCCAAAGTGCGTCAAAACGTCAAAAAGGAAGATCAAAATGGAGAAGAAAACGAAAGCCGTTAAGCGAACTGACTTAAAGCAAAAAGAAACATATCACCATTCGATTGGCCAAACCATTCGTTATTTGAGCCATTATATGCATGGATATTGGAAAGACACCATCATCACTTGGTGTGCCGTTTTAATCGAATCCATTTGTGAAGTCTTGGTGGTTTATTTCATGCAGGACTTGATTGACAGCGTGCAAAATTTAGGAACTTCAAATTCATTGAATTCGGTTTATCTTTACGCAGGCATTATGGCGTTATGCGCGTTAGTTGCCGTCGGTGCTGGCATTGTCGCCGGTATTTTTGCCGCCTCTGCTTCTGCAGGGTTTGGCAAAAATCTTCGCGAAGCCATGTTTGTGCATATACAAGATTATTCGTTCCGTAACATTGATAAATTCTCTACGAGCTCCATTGTGACGCGTACTACCACCGATGTCACCAACGTGCAAAATGCTGTGTTGATGATCATTCGTGCGGTCGTGCGTGCGCCTTTCTTAATGATTATCGCCTTAATCATGTGCTTTATCACCGATTGGAAATTGGCTTGGATTTTTGTGATTTTGATTCCGATTGTTTTGTTCGCATTGATGGGTCTCGCCAAAGTCGTTCACCCTTATTTTGTGAAAGTTTTTAACACCTACGATGCCCTAAATGAGTCGGTTGAAGAGAACGTCGATGGCATTCGAGTGGTGAAAAGCTTCAATCGTGAAGACGATCAAATCCATCGGTTTAAAGGTGTATCTGATTTGATTTACCGTTGCTTCTTCCGCACAGAAAGCATCATTAATTTCAACTCTCCGATCATGCAAGGATCCGTCTACACGGCTGAATTGTTGATTGCCTATTTTGCTTCTTACCAAATCGTTCAACATCATCCAGTGTCCTTTGATGGTTCAGTGATGAATGTCGGGAAGCTTTCCACATTGATTACTTACATTATGTTAATCATGATGTCTTTGATGTTGATTTCCATGGTTTACACGATGATTATTGTGGGACGCAACAGTTCTGAACGTATCGTTGAAATTCTGGAAGAAAAACCTGAAATTGTCTCTCCTTCCGAGCCCTTGATGAACGTGCCGAATGGAGAAGTGGACTTCGAAGACGTTTCTTACGCTTATGTGAAGGGAAAACCGGTTTTGAACCACATCAACGTTAAAGTTCCTTCTGGCGCGACGATTGGTATCTTGGGTCCTACTGGTTCTTCCAAAACCACATTGGTGTCTTTAATTGCCCGTCTTTATGATGTGAATGAAGGACAAGTGTTGGTCGGCGGGCATAACGTAAAAGACTATGACTTAAAGGTCTTACGTGATGCGGTGGCGGTCGTTTTACAGAAAAACACTTTATTTACCGGAACGATTCGTGACAACCTCAAATGGGGGAACGAGAACGCGACCGATGAAGAAATCCAAAAAGCGTGCGATGTGGCGCAAGTGACGCCATTCTTAAAAGATATGCCACAAGGGCTTGATACGCAGATTTCCCAGGGTGGCACCAACGTTTCTGGTGGGCAAAAGCAACGGCTTTGTATCGCGAGAGCGTTATTAAAGAATCCTAAAATCTTAATCTTGGATGACTCCACAAGCGCATGCGACACGCACACGGATGCGCTTATCCGTGAGGGGCTACAACACGAACGCACGGATGTGACGAAGTTCATCATCGCGCAACGGGTGTTGTCGGTGAAAGACTGCGATGAGATTTGGGTCATGAACGAAGGCCACATTGTCGATCGTGGCAATTCTGAGACCTTAATGAAGACTTCTCAAGTCTATCGTGAACTTTATGAATCTCAATTAGGGGGAGGTGATTTCGATGCCAGCAAATAATATGAATCGGGGACGGGGAATGGCTCCGCGTTCTCCTGTGTCTAAACACGACAAACATTCTGCTATACGGCGCTTGCTTGGCTATGTATTCCGTTATTACCCGGCTCAATTCCTTACGGTGATTCTTTGTGTTTTGCTATCGAGTGCCACCAGCGTCATTAGCGCATACGCTCTTGGTAACGTCATTGTCAGCGATTATATCAATCCTTCTTTAGACGCAGGATTGTCTTATATTGGAACTCCAAACGTGGATATCGCCGCCTCTTCTTCCGGCTTTACCAATAACATGCCTTTTTGGGTGGCCATGATTGTTTTGGCGGCGATCTTTTTATCCGGCATTATCGCGAACTATTTCTATAACCTATTGATGTCTTATATCGGCCAAGGGGTGCAACGACGCATTCGTGATGAGCTTTTTGCCCACATGGAACAATTACCTGTTTCTTATTTCGATCGCCGTGGGCGAGGCGACATCATGTCGATTTATACGAACGACGTCGATGCCTTACGGGAAATGCTTTCTCGTGTATTGCCGATGGTTGCCTCTTCTTTGGTGACCATGGTGGTGTGTTTGGTCTTCATGTTAATGAGCGATTTCTATTTGACGGCGATTGTTTTGACATTTGGCATTCTCATCTTTGTATTAACTCGTTATTTCTCTAAGATGTCTGCCCGTTATTTCATCGAACAGCAAATTGAATTAGGAAAGATGGATTCCTATATCGAAGAAATGACTTCGGGCCAAAGAGTCGTCAAGGTTTTTAATTACGAATCTCGTAATATTGAGGGATTTAAACAACATAACGACACCTTCTTTAAAGATTCAGTGAAGGCTTGCTAACATTTTAATGCCTACCGTGAATCAATTAGGGAACATTCAATACGCTTTATTGGCTTTGGTTGGTTCTTTATTCATTGCGAACGGTTGGACCAGTTATTATTTGGTTGGTTCCCGTGTTTATAGCGTGGCTGCCATCGGCGTCATTATTTCCTTCTTGTTGTATTCCAAGAGCTTTATTCAGCCGATTGGTCAAGTCTCACAACAATTGAATTCTTTTGCGTTGGCTATCGCCGGCGCGGCGCGTATATTCGCGATGATGGATGAACCAACGGAAGTGGATGAAGGGTATGTAGAGCTTTGCAACGCCAAAGAAGGCCCTGATGGCAATCCAATAGAATGCAGCGAACGGACAGGTCGTTGGGCTTGGAAACATCCTCATCACGATGGCTCTCCTACCACATATCGTTGGTTACAAGGGGAAGTGACTTTTGACCACGTGGATTTTTCCTATATCCCTGGCAAAACCGTCTTGCATGACATCACTTTATATGCAAAACCTGGCCAAAAAGTTGCCTTTGTCGGGCCAACGGGCGCTGGCAAAACTACCATCACGAACTTAATCAATCGTTTCTATGACATCGAAGATGGAAAAGTTCGTTATGATGGAATCAATATCAATAAAATCAAAAAGAAGGATTTGCGACATTCTTTAGGCATTGTTTTGCAAGACACCCGTCTCTTTACTGGCACCATTAAAGAAAATATTCGCTTCGGGAACCCTGACGCGACCGACGAACAAGTGGTGGCAGCAGCCAAATTAGCGAATGCTGACTATTTTATCCAACATTTGCCACAAGGTTATGATACGGTCTTAACCAATGCTGGCGCCTCTTTGTCGCAAGGACAACGGCAGCTATTGGCCATTGCCCGCGCGGCTGTTGCGGATCCGCCGGTGATGATTTTGGATGAAGCGACAAGCTCCATCGACTCTCGTACCGAAGCCTTAGTACAAGAAGGCATGGATCATTTGATGAAAGGCCGCACCGTTTTCGTGATTGCCCACCGTCTTTCGACGGTTCAAAATGCTGACGTCATCATGGTCATTGATGCAGGACGCATCATTGAACGCGGATCGCATGAAGAATTGCTTGCGAAAAAAGGCAAATATTACCAGCTTTATACAGGGAATGCGATTGCTGAAGCGGAGTAAAAGATGTTTCCTTACGCGTTTCAGGGTAAACTATCCCTGCATAGATAGAGGATGGCAAGATGGAAGAGAAATTAACTGATCAAGAAGAAGCCCGCCGCGCGAAGCTTCCTCAATATAAAGCCTTAGGAGTAGATCCTTTTGGGCAACGTTATGATTGGAAAGATCAAATTCGTGATCTGAGAGCCAAATATGGTGAACGGAGTGCGGAAGAGCTTTCCGCGAACCCCGTTACGGTGAAAATCGCAGGTCGTATTATGTCCATTCGCGACATGGGAAAGGCCGCTTTCTTTAATGTCAAAGACGAATATGGCACGATTCAAGTTTGGATTGGCAAGAACAAAGCGTTAGCCGAAGATAAAAACTTTGAAGTATTCAAATTAGAAGACATTGGCGATATTTGCGGTGTAGAAGGCACTTTGATGAAATCGCGGACGGGGGAACTGACCATTCGTTGCGAAACCTTTACCCATCTTTCTAAAGCCTTAAAACCATTGCCAGAAAAATTCCATGGTTTAACCGATTTAGAGGAACGTTGCCGCCGCCGCTATGTCGATTTAATCGTCAATGACGATAGCCGTCGCACGGCTTTGCTTCGCCCTGCCATTATCAAAGAAATCCGCCGTTATTGCGACGATCTTGGCTTTACCGAAGTGGAGACTCCAATTTTAAACCCGATTGCCGGCGGTGCTTCGGCAAGACCGTTTATCACGCATCACAATGCCTTAGATAAAGATTTCTATCTACGGATTGCCACCGAATTAAATCTCAAGAAATGCATGATCGGCGGGATTGACCGCGTATATGAAATCGGTCGTATCTTCCGAAATGAAGGAATGGATAATCGCCATAACCCAGAATTCACCACGATTGAACTTTATCAAGCGTATGGGGATTTAAGAAGCATGATGGAATGGGCAGAAGGATTGTTCCATAGCATTGCCAAACGCGTTGTTGGCAAAGACCAATATGAATGGAATGGCAATACTATCGATTTAGATAAGCCTTTTGCCGTCAAGACAATGGCGGAAGCCATCAAAGAAAAGACCGGCATCGATTTCACGGAAGATATCCCTTATGAGAAAGCCGTGGAATTAGCAAAAGAACATCATGTTCCCTTAGAGCCGGCTTGGAATAGCACTGGATATATCATGCAGGCCTTCTTTGATGAATTCGTGGAACCGACCTTGATTCAACCTACCTTTATTACCACTTATCCTATTGAGGTTTCTCCTTTAACCAAAAAGACAGCCGATCCGAGATTTGTCGATCGTTTTGAACTCTTTATCGGCGGCATTGAATTTGGCAACGCTTATTCCGAATTGAACAATCCCTTTGATCAAATGGAACGGTTCCAAGCCCAATTGGCAGCAAGAAACCGTGGCGACGATGAAGCGAACGAAATTGATTATTCTTTCATGGATGCGATGGAATATGGCATGCAACCGGCGGGCGGAATTGGTGTTGGTATCGATCGCCTTTGCATGTTCTTCTGCGAAGAACCAACCATTCGTGAAGTGTTGTTGTTCCCAACGTTAAAGACCGTCGGCACCAAAAAAGAGGAAACGCACGTCGAGGGAAAGGCAGAGGAAGAAAGCAAATCCGAAGTTCCTTCCGATTCGACTGGGTTCTTTATTTCAAGCGACAAAATTGATTTTAGTGGGGTGAAAATCGAACCTTTATTCCAGGATCAGGTCGACTTCGATACCTTTAGCAAATCGGATTTCCGGGCGGTGAAAGTGAAAGAATGCGTTCCCGTCGAGAAATCGAAGAAATTATTGAAGTTCGTCTTGGACGACGGAACGGGGACCGATCGCGTGATTTTAAGTGGCATCCACGCCTATTACGAGCCGGAAGAACTCGTCGGAAAAACGTTGATTGCCATCACGAATCTCCCACCGAAATCCATGATGGGGATCGACTCCTGTGGCATGCTTTTGTCTGCTGTGAATGAGAGAAATGGCAAGGAAGAGCTTCATCTTTTGATGGTGGACAATCACATCCCTGCCGGTGCTAAGCTGCATTGATCTTTTGAAAATCACTGCGAAAACCTGGGGATTTTTTGCGGTGACACCGGATTTACAACTTTTGTGCAACAAAAAGTCAAATAACGGCATATCGTAACAGTACATCGTAAAGTCTGACGCACTTCCCAGCTTCAAAAACCTTTAAGGCACTCCTTTGCAAAATCAATCTGAGAGGGGCGCCTTTTTGCGTGCAAACAGCAGGAAAATAGGCTGAAAAGCCTTTCATCCCCGTTTGAATGGAAACCAGATGACGCAGATGCCTGTTATCCGGGCATCTGCCCACAAATCCACAAGGAGGGAGCGATGAACGCGCAGGATAAAGTGCAGCGACATAGACTTCCATTCGTTAGATTCATCCCTTCAAAGCGCTCGATGATGACCGAATGAAAGGCCTTTATATGAAATTGAATTTGCGAAATTTATGATACGTTATCGGCAACTGAGGGTAGAGACGCTTTTTGTAATGGTATCACGCAAGATACAATGTCATAAAAAACTGCGTACTTGATATGGATTTGAGATACAGTACGATATTGATACCATGATCAAACAACGATCATGAATCACAAGAGGAAGAAGAAAATGAAGAAGACGTTTGGAGCAAAAATTGGATTTGTACCCTATGCGTCAGTGATTATCGGAACGTATGATGAGAATAACAACCCGGATGCTATGAATGTGGGGTGGGCTATGCAAGTTGGTTCAGAGGAAGTTGCAATCAACATTATCCAGCATAAGACTTTGGACAATTTGAAGATCAATAAGGCGTTTACGATGGCATTTGTGACCAAAGAGACTTTGGTGGCATCGGATTATGTGGGGCTTGTGTCGGCAGCCACAGTACCGGACAAAATCAAAAGATCCGGACTGACCTGTGCCAAATCTCCTTATGTAAATGCTCCGGAATTTGAAGAATATCCGATGACCTTCCATTGCGAGGTGATTTCGATCAAAGAGGAATTCGGCAATACCAGAATCGTGGGCAGAATCAAGGAAACTACCATTGATGACCAATATATCGGAAAGGATGGAATTCCTCAGGTCCGTAAAATGAATATTGTTTGGTTTGAAGATACAAGCAAAGATTACATTATGATGGGAGAAACTGCCGGT
>CADAUN010000127.1 GCA_902791085.1 uncultured Erysipelotrichaceae bacterium
TTACGAGAAATACGAGGCGAACCAGCTGGAGTATTACGGGATTCTGATGAAGAACGGCCGCGTCCGTTTGGACAGCAAGCGTTTTCGCAAGTTCTTCCCACTCCCCGACGAAAGGATCGAGCATCGTAAATCGGTCTATTACACCCCTACTCGCGTCAAAGCCGCAGACTACATCTGCAATGTCTTCCAAATGGAAGTAGTCAAGATCAAGAGGCTTTGGATGAACGAGTATTCCAAGGCGATCAAAATCATCAAGACGCCCCAGCAAGCTGAAGACAATGCTCGCCTAGGGCTCGTAGCGGACGGAATACTAGAACCAGGCGAGGCAGAGATGGGCGCCCGCTTAGCCAGTTATAAGCGTAACGCGGAATATAGGCTCGTCATCAAATCCCTTTATGCACAATTCTTTCATCAGATGATGTCGGATCTGGATGCATTATGCCTCCGAGTCATGGTGAGCCAGGGCTACTCCGGTGACCGATTCACAAGGCAGATCTTCGACACCTATCTCCAAGGTAAACAGCCTAAAGGTTCCCCCGCCATAGCTTTTGAAAACTACGAGCACTACCACATCTATGATGAGGCCTATTGCGTTTGGAATTTGTTGAAGCACAACGCTACCAGCGCCTACCAGGCTCTCAAAGAGAAATACCCCGACCGTATCTATGATCCGGATAACAGCTATCAGAACGGCCAGTCTTCGCTTTCGGTTATAAAACTCGATGAAAAGTACATCCTCTATGTGCTGGACCACATCTGCGACTTCTTCGATGAAGTATGCAAATACGCCTTTGGGGAAGACCCCAATGTCGCCAAATGGGATAACGACGACTATTTCCTCAACATCGTTAACGACACAATTGATACCATCGATAACCCGTTAGGGCTCCCTGCGTGGTTGTAAGGGAGACCGACTATGAACGCTCTGTTTATTTCTTTTGTTAAAAACATAGCCAAGCGCAATGGATTTGGAGGCGATTTTTATCGCGATTCGTTAGAAGACCAATACGCGCTATTAAAACTTAGGGTTCCGCCCGAGCGCAGGATCGAGTCTCTTGAGCAATTCATCGAAAGCACTTTTACGACAGGCCTTTGGAAGTATTACTACATCTCCTGCCCGAATTTCCTCAGGGAGCTTAGATCCGAAAACGATGGAATGATGTCGTTTCTGGATAACGTGGTCATCCGGCCTGAATTGACTCTTTCGATGCGCCAATGCCTCCCAGACGGTCAAAACGTCATTCTCATCGGGAACATTGCTGAAAGGGGCGAACGTGCCGAATTCACGGTCAAAGGCATCGAATTCATCGACGAATCGATGTCCGCCGCAGGCGATAGAAAAGTCAGAGCAACGGCGGTAAACGCCTTCGAATTGACCTCTTTCGTGAATCGTCAAACCGGCAGGAAGATAACCGTGCCGAACTGGAAAGATTCCAACTGGAAGACATACGAGAACCTTCTTACCCCAGACTTCATCAAAGAGCTCATTGACACCTGCTTTACGGTCAACAATCCTCTGCAGGTTAGGCAGACTTATGACCAATGGAACTCATATATAGAATTCCGCAAATACTATTTGGCGGAGCAGGCCAAAAGAAGTTTCAAACTCGATCGAGTCCTTTATCTGCAGTCCTATGCGATTAACAGGAAGGAATTCAAGAAAAGCCAGTCGGTTTACGAAAGCTTCATCCTCGATGGCATCGCCGATTTCACGAAAGGCGAAATGGTCGTCTTGTCCAGACAAATCGAAAACGCCGAGCCTTTCCCGTTGATACGTCTCGATATCGATCGCAACAAGAAGCAGTTCATGGAAGACCGCGTCATACGCGGAAAGCGACTCGTGAGCGAGGAGGAAATCAAAATCCGCTCCCTAGCCGGCGATAACGTATTCATCACTTCCGGCGACCCTGCCGCTTTAGGCGGAGAAAAAACCGGCAGCGTATTCGCAAGCCTTCTCCGCCAAGGCTTCGAATTAGGCGACAGGTTCAGGACCGTAACGACGGATATTGCGCCAGAAGAACATCTTGGCCAGCTTGAATTCGACCATAAACTTGCGTTTGAAAAGGCTTGCGACGAAATAGACGCAAGGTATCAGAGAATCATCGAGCGCGAACTTGAAACGCTCGTCCAAGCCAAAGACCGTGAGATCAGCGCTTCGATCCTCGAGAAAGTGAATCGTGAGGAGGCTTCTTTGGAAGTGAGGTTAGAAGGCGATGTTTCCTCCAACAAAGATCTATCGGTCATAGCTGCCATCAAAGAGGAAAAACGGCGCATCCAAAGAGAGAATCCTCAAGGCAAAAAGGAGTCTGATGCGGATTATCAGGCGAGGTTGAAAGGCTTATACGAATCTATCGATATCGAAGGTCTTTACCGCGAACGGAATCAAAGGCTAATCGATGAACTTAAACGCAGGGAGATTGAAGCTGGGAAGCGTGAATTGGAACGCTACAAAAAGGCGACTCTCGGCGCCCTTCAGGTCAAATATCGCGATGATGCGCGTAACGAGAAGGTCGAGGCGAAAACCCAGATCGATGAGGACTTCGAGCAGAAGAAAAAGGCCGTCATCGAAAACGAGACCATCTACCGCATCTCCATCTACTTCCGTCTGCCAGAAGGCATGTTGGATGTGAAGAAGGAAACCGTCACGCTCATCGAGTCCTGTGGGCACATCGTTTACGACTCCAGGGCGGAAAAGGCCAAATTGGCCAGGCAGGAAGCCGCTCTTAAGGCTTTCTATTCCGGCTATGTCAAGAACCCCTACCTCTCCACATATCTTTTCGATCCGAGTGGGCTCCAGGATCCAACGCAGCAACTTGACGCCGATTGGACCTGGTATCTCGAATCTTTGAACGAAAAGCAGAAAGAGGCCGTCAGGAAGGCCGTGTATAGCAACGGCATCTTCCTCCTTCAAGGGCCGCCTGGAACGGGCAAGACCCAGGTCATCGCTGAGACGGTCGCCCAGCTTGTCAAAAAAGGCAAGAAGGTGCTTATTTCCAGCGAGACCCATAAGGCGATCGACAATGTTTTCGAACGCCTTCCCAAGACGGCCGAAATCGTGCCCATCCGTCTGATTCCATCTCGTGGAGACCGCAAAAGGGAAAGCGGATACGAGCCGCAATATCTCGTCGACAATTTCTATAAGAACATTTCCGACGCAATGCGGAAGGCCGTGACCCGTTACCAGAACTTTCAGAAGAATAAAGACGAATTCGAGGAAGAGTTCGAAAAATTAAAGAGTCTGAGGGGCAAAATCCAGCGTCGC
The DNA here is from genome assembly GCA_902791085.1 of uncultured Erysipelotrichaceae bacterium. Taxonomy (GTDB): domain Bacteria; phylum Bacillota_I; class Bacilli_A; order RFN20; family CAG-826; genus UBA4951. The sequence goes on from CADAUN010000127.1 coordinate 3,263, forward strand.
CAGTCGCTCCTAGACGAAGCCAAGCAGAAAATCGCTGCTTTGGACCAGACCGCCAAGGGTCTCAACTCGGAGCGCTCTGCAAGGAAAGAGGCACTCGACAACATTAGAATCGATTTGGACCTCCTCCGCAGGACCAGGCGAAGAATCGAAAAGAACAGGCTGACCGCTGACGAGGACATCGACCAGGCACTACTAGGCAAGTATTTCGCCACGATCCGTGACAATTTCACTGGACCCATGTTTTCCACCACCGACATCTCCGTTCTCTTGGACGCCGTCGAATCGATTGATTTGTCACTTGTCCGTCGAGAATTAACGCTTCTCGACCCCGAGTCCAATGCCGCTTTGCTTGAAGTCAAGAAGATGGAGCTCAAGCGCAAGATGGAAGCGTGCAGTGACGAACTAGGAGATCCGCTGCCCGGCAAAAAGGCAGAGCTTGAAGAACTTAAAGCCGAGCTACGGGCCATATTAAACCAGCAAAGGGTCGCGAAGGAATCCGACTCGGCGAGCCTTAACCTGCAAATCAGGGCCATATTCGACTACGCTTTCATCGCGCAGCACTCCAATGAGATTGAGGAAATTCTCATCCGGCTTAAGGATAAGCTTACGGAGGAAAAAGCTGCCTTCTTCGAAAAGGAAATCGACCCGAGGGCCGAGGAAATCGAGCAGCGCATCGCCACGGCTGAAGGCGATATCAAAGGCCTTGCAGAAAGGATAAAAGGCATCAACGAGCAGATTGCCGAAATCCAGGAGGAAGACGACTTCAAGGAAATTCAAGAAAGCGTCGCCAAGCTCCAGGAGTCCATCGGTAAGTTCTTCCGAGAATTTGAGATCGCTGTCCCTTACGACTCGGTTGATTCCGCTTTGGAAATCATCGAATCAAGATGGAATGAAATGCAGGTCAATTTCACTGCCCAGGAAGCCGAGAACAAAGCCAAAATCCCGATGTACAAGCGCATCGTGGACTACATCTCATCCCCGGAAGTCATCGAAGAAGACCGCCGTGCATTCACATCGGAATTGTTCGATAGCGCGAATGTTTTCGGCATTACCTGTACCAGCAGCGATCGCTTTGGAAGAAACAACCTCGACGTCCTTTCCGATTACGGAATCGAGGGCATCGATATCAAGTCGGCCGG
>CADAUN010000128.1 GCA_902791085.1 uncultured Erysipelotrichaceae bacterium
TTGCCTTGTCTCATGGAGCAGAAGTGTTGGTGGCCGGTTCCTATCTTTATGGTCATTCTGATTTTGAAAACCGCTTGAGGTCATTATTATGAACGACCCTTTGTTCTGGGTCGCTATTTTGAGCCCGTTTTTCTTCTTTGCCATCACCATTGCTTTTGGCTTAGCAAAGCAAAAAGCCATGAATATCCCCTATCGTTTTACCCAATATTTTCCTTATGAGCTCTTTTTGGGAAAGACGTCATACCAATGGGAGAATCGAATGAGTGAAGGACTCGTTCTTCTTTCTTCTTTTGCCGCGCCTCTTTATCTCTCTTTTCACCTTCCCCCCATCCTTTCTTCTAGCCGTCCTTTTCTCTATTTTTTGTTTGGTTTAATGGGGGTCGAGGCGATTTTGTTTTATGTTTTGACTTGGATTTCTCTTGCCAAAGAACGGCTACATTTGCTCTTATTCTTTTTAGAAGTTCTGCTTTTAAGTCTCCTTCATAGTGCTTTCTTTTTCTTCTATTTTTCCAAATATCAAAGAAATATTTTAGACGATTCTACCCCTTTGCTTTACGCCGCCATTCTTTCTGTTGTTTTCTTTTTGCTCTCCTTCGTGCCATTGCTAAATCCTAAATTAAAAGACTACGCCAAATTAGAGTCTCATACCCTGCCGGATGGCAGTGAGGAACTTCGCCGTCCTAAAATTTTCCCTTTGGCTGCTAGCGAATGGTGGGAAATCCTCTTTGGGTTGCTCGGCTTTTTGACCGATGGAATTTTAATGGCGTGGCTTGCCATCACGCTTAACCAATGACAAGCGCGAAGCATATCTTTTGTTTTCCTGCCATGGCGTTGGTAGAGTTTATCGGAGGTGATAGACGATGAATTCTTATTTCGATCTTGATGAAAAAGTCGGTGCTGTGCTAGAACGTTACTCTTTCTTGGTGGACGTAATGGTTAACGAAGGCTTCGTTCACTTAGGAAATCCTGACATGCGAAAAGCAGTGGCGAATCGCATTTCTTTGCGGGATGCCTTCAAACACCATGGCAAAGATGAGGCAACGATGGAAAAGCTTCTTGTCGATGCGATAGAAGCCAATCAAAAATAAAACGGACGAGAAATCCCGTCCGTTTTTTGTTAACTCATGACTTTTTTCGCCAGGTCAAGAATCGGTTTGACGTTTTGGCTGACTTCTAAGCAACCGAGGTATTTGCCTTCCTTATCCCGCACGGCGAGATAACGATTGTAGACCATCATCCCACCTTTCGGGAACATCATATCAACCTGATCTTGTTCCCCTGACTTTAACAAGGCAAGCACGCCTTTCACCTGGGGAAGGACCGATAATGGATGGCATTGTTCAACCGGTTCATTCAATTGCCCTTTTGCCCGAAGGAAGATGTTTTCTTTTGGTTTGTTGTAATAACGGAAATGGTCATTTTCGTCGATGAAGGTAAGTTCTGATCCTAAGGCATTAAGCATTGGAACAAGAGTCGTTAGTTTCAGTTTTCCTGTTCCTAAATCGATCGTCCCTTCTTCAAGAGCCGTTTCTTCTTTTTGGGCGTCAAAATGAGCATAATCAGAAGGATCAGGGTTGGCTGGCAAGAACACATAACCCGCTTCAGGCATCTCTTCGGCAATTTCGTTCCACATCCAAGGCTCAAAGGATTCTTTGACCATCGGGAACAAAATCTTTTCTTCTTTGTCAATCATGCCTTGAATGTTTTCCACCAAGGCAAGGATCTTTTCTTTTAATGTGTAAGGAGATGCGCCCTGATCAAGTTGCTTTTTTATCGATCGATATGCAGCACGGATGTCATCGTCGACGCCCCACATGACTTGAGGTGGCGCGCTGATGCCAACCCGATAAAGATAAGGAAAAAGATAATTCTCTTTCTTGGCGTAATGGGTCCCGATTCCTCCTAATGCCGTCAAATCGTGAACCAAACGGATTTCTTCATTGCTTTGCGGTGCGTTTAAGATTGCCTTGATATTATTTAGCAATCGGCCCAACCCGCGGTTTTCATCTTGGAGCACCGAAATCGGTGTGACTTTATTTTCATGATATCTGGCCTTCACCATGGCTTTGATGCCATCTTGGAATGCGGCGGCATGAAGATCGCAAAGATTTTGGACCTCCTTGACGGGTACCCCCGATTGTATGACTTCGCCTTCTGCAGCGGCAAGCTCACTTGGAGAAACGTTTTGAAATTCGGACAGGAAAGAGTCTTTCACGGCTTCATAATCCGTTCCTTGATGTAATTCCTCAATCAGTTGCTTTAACCGTTTGGCCCGTTCTTCTTTGGTTTTTTCTTCCATTTTTCTTCGCCCCGATGCTCATGATAGGGAAAAAGGAACGAAGAAGAAAGAAATACGCTCAGGAAAGAGAGCAAAGTTGCTTGAAGGGAAGAAACTTAAGCTTGTTGTAATGACGCAATTAGGGACGGATAGGAATGGTTTTCTTGGCAAAAGAAGAACTAATATGCGTTTATCGTTTTCTTCTTTTTAGATTTGACATGACTATGGTTTACAAGTATGAACGATGTCATATTCGATGGGCGCAGAGTGAAAAGAACGGATATTTTGCACATGTTCCTTCCGCGTTATCGTAGCCGAACAATCGGCTTTTTCAATTCGTGAACAAATGGTTAGAAACTGTTCTTCATTCCAAGGAGGATTGACGGAAGAATGGGTGTTTAAGAAGCGTTTCAGATCTTGTTCGTTGATGACTTTTTTGCCATTTGGAAGTGGCGAATTGTTTTCTGTCATGACCACAACGGGAATCACAAAGTTTTCCGTTCTTTCATCAAGGATTTGTTCTAGCACCTTTTTATGCGTGTCATTTTGGGAAATAGGACTAGGATGAGAACGAATGGTATGTTTTTCGCCAAAGACCTGTCGCCAAGGCCCATCGTCTTCGAATCCGTAGACTTTCCCTTTCCAGGCTTTATCTTCGATGCAAAAGACACCGTTTCTTCGCACGATAATGCGATCGATTTCATGGGTTAAATTCTGCGTTCCAAACGGATCTTTGAAGATGACGTTATGGAAGATGCGTTGGTTGTTTTCTGGTTTGTTTTGTTTTGGATTGTCTTTCTTCCGAAACAATCGGCGAAAGAAATGAATGATTTTTTGAAACAGCTTCATTGCCTTTTACTCCTTCCCTTATAAATAGACACGTTTATTGATTTCCACCATGAAAGAATGGACGGGAAAAGGAGTGGGGCGATCTAACGTCATGGCGCCAGAATAAGGAAAATTCTCGGCATAGCTTAATCCGCGGGCGCGGCAATAACGTTCTGCCAAATCTAGCAACAATGGATCCCGCTGCCCTTCGTTATAGCCCAAGCATACATCAGGATAGGGTCCTTTCGCAAAGACATTGGCCATGCCTTCACCAAAAGAATGGAGATCAATCAAAAGGCAAGGCAGGTTATCTTTTTGGCAGGTATCCATTACGGTTTGGCAAAGCGTTTCGTGGCAACGATCGTAATATGCCTTCGCTTCCTTCATAAAAGTCGGGGTTTGTTGATGAAGCGTTCGGCCACGGTCGTCTTTTCGATATACCGCCCCCATGCCATAACGGGCCATCGGTTCCTTGCTTTCGTCCCAATATTTCTCCACATCGCAATAAATTCTTGAATAAGGGGCAACGACTTTGGGATAAGGGAGAAGACGAACCAAATCAAGCAATAGAACATCGCCCATTCGAATCGTCGTTTCGATGGCTTCTTGCCGATAATGTTTCATGACAATACTATCGGAGAAATCGCAATCGGTGAAAAAACTTTGCGGCAATTCCAAAGAAGCGTGAGGAATATGGAACACAATGCGGCCAAAAAGCGATTGCAAATCATCGACGAATTGGCAAAGATTGACATCGCGAAAGTAATCATTCAAACCACGTTCTATACGGGCCTGATGTTTCTCTTCGGCATTAAGGTCGAAATAGTGACGGATGAAATCATCGACATTCCAGCGTTTTAGGCCGCAACCCATTCGATAAGCCATGTCAATGCCAAACCAACGCCTCGAGACGGAGATGGACGTTCCTTCGAAAGGGATAAGAAAACCATCACTCGAATTCATGGGATTGTTTTCGCGTCTCTCATCATAATTGGAATTGTTGATGGAATGCAGAAAACGTAACAATCGGATGCGCTCTTCTTGGCTTTTTACGTCCACCCAGTCGGCATCGGAATAATTTTCTGCTTTAAGAATCATGGGTAAGCTCATTTCTTCCCTCCTTTTGTCATAAAAGAGAGAAGAAAAAGGGGCTGTTCGAAAACCTAAATAGGTAATCGACGGTCCCTTTTTATTATGAAAAGAGGCGAAATCGCGAGAAAACGCCTCTTTTGTTACAATATC
>CADAUN010000129.1 GCA_902791085.1 uncultured Erysipelotrichaceae bacterium
GATGTTTACCTTGTTTTCGCACAATTTGATAATGCTCATCTGTCACGGCCCAACCGACCGAATCGGTTCCAATATCCAAACCGAGATAGTATTTTTTCGTATCGCCCATCTTGACAAACCTCCATTGTGGGAAATAAACTGAAGAAGGTTAACAACCGTTCAAATAAAGCAGTTGCCAAAACCGAGACCTGCGTTGGCGGGTAAAAAGAGTTCCTTCAAAAAAGGGACTTTTTCTTTTTGCCATCGCGCTCTTTTGACTTCATTATGGTTTGATTTTACTATGTATAGCTTTTTAAATAAAGGGACGAAGTCGCATATGATGCCCTATTCTTGCGATTTTCTATGAAAAAAAGAAACCCTTATTTTGGGTTTCAAATACACGCCTATTCTTCTATCGGAAAATCTAACGTCATCACATCTTTCCAAGAAGAGGCTATGGCATGGACTTCTTTTGTTAATGTTTCGAACGGTTTTGCTTTGCTTAAGCAATCGTCAATGAGGTCAGCGATTCGAATCGCTTCTTCTTGATTACATCCTCTTGTAGTTGCCGCCGCAAAACCAATTCGTAAGCCTGAGGTCTCGTTTGGTTTTAAGCGATCCCCATGAATCATATTTTTATTCGTGGTAATGCCGATCAATTCTAAGGATTGTTGCGCTTCTTTGCCAGTCAAGCCATAAGAATCTAAGACATTCAACAAAAAGAGATGATTATCCGTTCCTGAGACAATTCTTCCTCTTCTCACCAGTTCGTCGTTGCATGCCTTGGTGTTGATTAAGACTTGCTTCATATACGTTACAAAAGCAGAAGATAAATCTTCTTGGAACGCGATTGCTTTCGCAGCAATGACGTGTTCTAAAGGTCCTCCTTGGGTGTACGGGAATACGGCTGAGTCGATTTTCTTTGCTAAGTCTAAGCGATTGCTTAAGATCAAGCCACCCCGCGGCCCTCGTAAGGTCTTATGGGTGGTTGAAGTTACAATATCAGCATATTTTAAAGGATTTTGGCACAATCCTGCGGCAACAATACCAGCAATATGGGCCATATCCACCATAAAAAGGCAAGGAACTTGACTATGTTTATTGTGACTGTCGATCACTTCGCGCATGCCTTGGAAATCAATCGCATAGGGATAAGCACTATAACCGGCTAAAAAGAGTCGAGGATTCTCTTGATCAAGCCAGCGAGAAATGATGGCTAAATCTAAATGGCCATTCGCATTTAACGGATAGAAAACAAAATCATACGTAGCGGAAGAAAAACTCACAGGAGAGCCATGGGTTAAATGCCCGCCGTCATTTAAAACCAAAGACAAAACTTTTTCTCCCGGCTGAAGCAAGGCGTGATAAGCGGCAGCATTGGCTTGAGAACCGCTATGGGGTTGCACATTCGCATAGGCGCAAGAAAATAATTTCTTGGCCCGTTCGATAGCTAAATCCTCTACTGCATCAACAACTTCGCACCCACCATAATAACGACGGTGAGGATAGCCTTCCGCATATTTTGCTGTCAAAATCGATCCTTGAGCTTCGCGAACGCTACGCGAAGGATAATTCTCTGAAGCAATCAGCTCAATGCCATCATTTTGCCGTTTTGCTTCTAATGCTAAGAAATGAGCAATCGCCTGATCATTCATAAATCGGATTCTCCTGATATTTTTTATTTCTTTTAGGATAATCCATTCTCCAAAAGGACAAAAGAAAAACGCAAGTCTTTTAATTCGTTTTCTTACCATTCCAAAGATAGGGATAGAAATTCTTTTTTTCCTTTCATTAAGAACAAAAGAGAAAATAGCAGTTCCAGATTGATTTGATTCAGTGACTAAACGAATTCTATGGCAGTTTATTTTGTTCTGCAGCAGTATTCCTTAGGGATGAAGATTATCGAGAACGGATTTCTTTGGCAACCCAAGAAAAGGCTTTGGCCGTCCTGAGGTCAGAATCTTGGAAATGATTTCCATGATTCCATTCCAAAATGCAATCGACTCGCTGTTTCTCTAACAAGACTTTGGCCTCTTGGATCTTTTGCCCCACACTTGCCATTAATGGATTCTTCGTTTTTGTTTCCCGGTCGCCCAAACTAAGATAAACATGCTTCGTCAAAATGGTTTTGTAGCTCATATCGTCTACGAATCCTGGGAACCATAACGAGGGAGAAGCAGATGCCACCCCTTCAAAGCGATTACTTTGATAAGCTGCCCATAATGAAAAGAGACCCGCTAACGAATAACCGCCGATGACGTAAGTGTTTTCTGAATTTGAACAGGAAGAAAGAATTTCTTGAAGAACGTCTTTCGCTCCGTGTCCAAAAGGAATGTTGCCAAACACAGGCGGAGCATCCCAGGGAGAAAGATCGCGGTTCCAATCCTCAACAAGAAAAGCAAAAAGACGAAAATCATCGCCAATTTCTTTCCTTATCTCCTCGATTTCGGAATTCATCAAAGCCAAATCGTGATCATCAATTGGTTGCAAGAATATCAAGTGGGAGGCATCGTTGCCAAATTCTATTTTTTTCATTGCCATTCCGAGATTTATTCTAATGCCTAGGAAAGAAAAAACGCACCCTGTTTTAGATAAAAAAGACATTCCTGCTCACAGAAATGTCACTTTTTTATGGTGCCGGTTGCCGGACTCGAACCGGCACGGGTTATTCGCCCGAGGGATTTTAAGTCCCTTGCGTCTACCATTCCGCCAAACCGGCAAGAAGAATGGAGCTTTAGACAATTTGGTCCCCCGTGAGGGACTTGAACCCTCGACCCCTTGATTAAAAGTCAAGTGCTCTACCACTGAGCTAACGGCGGAAACTGGCTGGGGTGACTGGGATCGGACCAGTGTATGACAGAGTCAAAGTCTGTTGCCTTACCTCTTGGCTACACCCCAAGATGATGGTGGGCGAAGATGGATTTGAACCACCGAACCCGAAGGAGCTGATTTACAGTCAGCCGCGTTTGGCCACTTCGCTATTCGCCCACAATGTCATGCACGCTGAGGTAATTTAGGTGGTGGATGCTACAGGGTTCGAACCTGTGACCCCCGCCTTGTAAGGGCGATGCTCTCCCGCTGAGCTAAGCATCCACGGGCGCTCGCTGAAACGTGCGGTTATTACTATATCATTGTGACTTTTCTTCGTCAATCAAGAATTCCAGTGTTTTTTCTACGAAAAAGCCGTCTTATCCAAGAGGCGGCTTATCGTATCCAAACATCAGAATCCCGGTTTTCCGAGAAGATGGAACATATTCTTCTTATAAACTTCCACGCCAGGTTGATCGAAGGGATTCACGTCATTAAGATAAGCGCTCATCGCACACGCCCGTTCAAAGAAATAGAAAAGATAGCCTAAACGGAAAGCGTCCATCGCTTCCAAATCTAAGACGATATTGTCGTTCTTCCCCGTAACGGTATGCGCTTCTAAGGTGCCTTCAAAGGCTTTCTCTTGAATCTCGCTTAAAGCTTTGCCATCTAAATAATTGAGGCCATCGAGGTTTTGCGCATCATAAGGAACTTTCACATCGTGCTCATGGTGCAAGAGATGCAATGTGGTCTCAAAGAAACAATGATTCCCTTGTTGAATGTATTGGCCCAAAGAATGAAGGTCCGTCGTGAAGGTTGCGCTATCTGGCAACAAACTCTTTCCTTCTTTGCCTTCGCTTTCGCCAAATAATTGTTTCCACCATTCCCCTAATTGCACCAAAGATGGCACATAAGTAATAAAGAACTCAGCGGTTTTGCCTACCTCATGATAGAGATGGCGTCTTGCCACCGCATAACGATAAGCTTGGTTTTTCTCCAAAGAAGGATCAAGAGTATCCTCTCTGGCTTTCGCAGATCCTTGCAAAATGGCTTCAGGATCAATTCCAGCGCAAGCGATTGGGAATAAACCAACTGCCGTTTGCACGCTATAACGCCCACCAATATCATCCGGAATCACGAAACGGACATATCCTTCTTGAACCGCCAAATCATGTAAGGCGCCTTTATGGCGATCAGTAGTCGCAAAAATCGCTTTGCGAGCCGCTTCAATGCCATCGCGTTTTTCTAACATTTCGCGAAGCAAACGGAATGCCACAGAAGTTTCGGTGGTCGTCCCACTCTTAGAAATGACGTTAACCGCAAATTTCTTGTCCTTCAAATAAGTCAGGCATTGCTCGACATAAGTCGGATCAAAAGTCTGCCCTAAGAAAAGAATTTGCATTTTGTCTTGCGGGAACAAACCGCGAATGGCTTCGATAGCAGCTCTGGCGCCAAGATAAGATCCGCCAATGCCGCAAACGAGCAAGATGTCATAATGCTCACGCACATAAGCGGCGCTTTCTTTGATTTGCTCCAATTCGGCTTTGTCATATTGAAGC
>CADAUN010000130.1 GCA_902791085.1 uncultured Erysipelotrichaceae bacterium
TTTGTGCTCTAATTGGTCTTTGATATAGGCCTTCTTTTCTTCAATGGAAGGCAAAGGGCCTACCAACTCGCCATGCTCTAAGAAGGGAACCAAAATTCGTTCTACCGCATAAGGGACAATCTCCCGACGCTTGCGGAAGGCATCAGGATCTAAATCATAAACAATCAAAGGTTCCCCTGCTTCAATCACTTCATCGTCCATCGCGATGATGTCGCATTGGCCTTGGCCTTGCTCGTCATAGACGCGCCACGCCATCAATTTGCCGGGAATAATGGCCTTCGAAACGGAATCAGAGCATTTCATTTTTGGGGCATAGCTGCCATCTTCATTCCGGATGGCAACCAATTTGTAGACGCCGCCAAAAACCGGATCCGTCGCGGAAGTGATTAAGTTTTCGCCAACGCCATAAGAATCAAACTTCGCGTCCTCATAGATTTCCATCGAACGCATCTTCGGTTCATCTAAAGAATTTGAAGCCACCAATTTGATATAGGGTTTTCCCGCTTGATCTAGAGCTTTCCGCAAACGTTTGTAGCTTCGCCCTAAGTCGCCAGAATCAATTCGGGCCGATTTGACGCGGCGCGTCGGATCGTTTGGATAGCGAGCGATAAGTTCGTTATCAAGCGCGATTAAATCAGGCAATCCGCGTTCAAAAATAGAATAGGTATCCAGTAGCAAAGAAACATTGGTCGGATAAGTTTCCGCGAAAGCGCGGAAAGCATCAAGCTCAGTAGGGAAGAACTCAATAAATGAATGAGCAACCGTGCCGACGGCTTTTACGGCAGGGCCATATTTCATCTCCGCCAAACAATTCGCCGTGCCGATGCAACCGCCTAAAACAGCCGCATAAGCGCCATCGTTGCCGGCACTTTCGCCTTGGGCTCTGCGGGTGCCAAATTCCATAACCGAACGCGGTGTATGCGTCGCTAAGCCAGAGATGCGAGTGGCCTTGGTTGCAATCAAAGAATGAAAATTCATGGTTTGCAAAAGATAAGTTTCGATTAAGATGGCTCCTACCATGTCGCATTCAATTCGTACCATCGGCACTTGAGGGTAACAAACTGTCCCTTCTTTTAAGGCATACATATTGCCACGCCAGCGATAGGTGGAAAGATAATCTAAAAAAGCATCGGACATGCCTTTGGATTTTAGCCAAATCAAATCTTCACGATTGAAATGATAATGCAATAAGAATTTGGTCAGTTTGTCTTGGCCACAAGAAATGGAATAGCCTAAGTGATCCGGATTTTCTCGGAAGAACATGTCAAAGACCATCACACGGTCTTTGAAGCCATGTAGGAATAAGCAATTGGCCATCGTGAATTCATAAAAATCCGTGACCATGGCCGGGTTGTCATAATCTTCATTGGGAAGATAAGGTTCCGCGTAAATGCTCATTTCTTGCCCTCCGTAAGAAAGAAATCTTCTCCTAAAGCGTAGCCTTCTGGATGAAACGCTTCGTCATCTTCTTCTCCAATACGCAAATCTTTCGCGCTCATTAATTGCACGTCAACAGGAATATGGCGCATTTCTTTCGCATGGAAAAGCGTTCCATCGCCTAAAATGCATCCATCGATCGCACCAACGACCTTATCGCCTTCCTTTAAAGCAGAAAAAGAAGATACCGTGCTATATTCTTTCATTCCATCGCTTAAGGTCACAATGCGAGAATGTTCTTCTAAAGGATGCTCTTCCAGTTTGACGATTTGGAAGACTTTAAATCCGCTACTTTTTTCCACGGATAACGCTGGGATTCCGGCATTCACTAACCATGGATTAATCGCAGCAAGCAATTTCTCACTCGGAGCAAATAAAGCGCCGCGAGAATGAATTTTGGCAACATTAGATACCTCAAAAAGATTCGCGCCGACAACGCGTTCATTCTCGTCATATAAAACCACGACGTTTCCTACTTTCTTCGTGTGATGGACTTTTGCTTCTGGATCCATCAATAAAAACAAAATATCCCCATTGGTTTCATAATCATAAAATAAGCGATACATGTCTTTTCCTCCTTATTGGATTTTGCGATAGACAATTCGATGAATGCTTTTGCCCTGAGAGCGGAAATTCCGTTCGTACTCGCTCATCGCATCCGTCGCTTCATCAAAAACGTAATTGGCATCATTAGTTACCATCGTTAAGCTCGGATCCGTTTTTTGTTCTAACGTAAAGGCATATAAGATGTCATTGTCCGTTTTCACACGAATTTCACCATTAGGAACCAATAATTTGGCCATTTTTGTGAGACGATCCGAAGTCGTTAACCGTCTTTTTTCGTGTCGCTTTTTTGGCCAAGGATCGGAAAAATTTAAATAGATGGTTTGAAAACGAAGGCCTTGAAACGAATCGTGGATGCGATCAAAGTCAGCATTCATCACCCGAATGTTAGGTACTTCTGCTTCTTCGATCTTCTTGGCCATGATGCCACAAACCGAAAGATCCCGTTCTAAGGCCAAGAAATGCGTATTCGGGTACTTTTTTGCCATTTGCAAAACAAAATCGCCCTTGCCTGCACCGATTTCCAAAGCCAAAGAATCTACTTGGAAAAACGGGGAAGAGGGATCAAGCGAAACAAGAACCAAATCCGGATGATCGTCTAAATAGGGCTTTGCCCACTTCTTATACCGACCTCTCACGCCGCTTTCCCTAATAAATAAATGGCACGCGCATAAATGGCGATGTCTTTGACGAAGTCGTCAATATAGATGTATTCGTCAGGAGAATGCATATTTCCTGGGTGCTTAGGCCATTCCGCACCAAAAGCAACCGTATTCTTGGCTTCTTTGGCATAAGTGCCTCCCCCAATCGCAAGGGGTTTGGCAAAAAGCTGAAGCGTCTCTTGCTTATAAGCTTTCATCAAAGTCGCCACCAAAGGAGAAGAACGTTCATAAAGCAAATAAGGTGTCACCGAGGAAACTTCAAAGGTCATATCTGCCGCTTTTTGCAAATTCTCTAACAATTTCTGCGGTTCCGCTTTTTCGCCATAACGCATATCTAAGCTGATGCGTAACGTCTTTCCATCATAACGGACAATGCCATAGTTATAAGTGACTTCTCCTAATTCCGGAGAAACGATGTTGCCATCAAAAGAAACGCCATGAGGATCGAATATGCGCGTTAATTTCGTTAAGAAGCCAAGATGATAGAATTCTCCCAAAGAGGCAAAAGCGATTTTAGCCGCATTGATGCCAAGTTCCGGAGTAGAACCGTGCGCCGTCTTGCCTTTGAAACGAACCGTTAACAAAACGGGAGAGACATTGATATCGCAATCGATTTTCTTTTCTTTTAAATAAGCGACGAATCGATCATCCGGCGGCAAAGTCACAAGCAAAGAATCGCATACGGCGTTTTTCACGACGCCTCCATCCATTGCAATGATAGGTCCTAACGTGATTTCTTTGGTCAAGAAACCATTCGTAATGCCTTTTTCCGCATAAATCAACGGCCAATTCGCATCGGGTGTAAATCCAAATTTAGGTTCTTCTCCGTGATGTTTCTCAAAATAATAACGCAAGCACGAAGAACCGCGCTCTTCGTCTCCTCCCGAAACAATCTTCACGCGGAATCCGTTTAATAAGCCGTTGTCTTTCAACAATTTAACGGCAAAGAAAGCCGCTAATAAAGGTCCTTTGTCGTCACAAGCACCGCGGCCATAAATCACGCCATCTTTGATGGTGGCACTAAAGGGCGGATTGGTCCAACTGCCGGTGGCAGGAACGATGTCACTATGGCCATAAATACCGATTAAGGGTCCACTTTCTCCCAAAGAAAGTTCCGTGGCATAGCCATCGCACTTATCGACTTGGAATCCATAACTCTCGCCAAGAGAGGCAAAATAATCCAAAGCTTTTTTGACGTTGGCACCATAAGGTTGTCCTTCTTTGGCGCTTGAAGCGTCATAAACAGAAGGAATGCGGATGAATTTTTGAAGCGCTAAAATCGCGTTCTTCTCGTAGCTTTTCGCAAGTTTTTTGTAATTTGGCATGCTGCTCCTATTCTTCCCGAGACGCTGCTTTGGCTAAAGCTTTTCCAACGGCGGGGGTCAAGAGGGCGGCCACAAGGGCTTCGCCGAGCATCCCGAGTCCAATGATTCCCGCGAACGTAAAGGCAATTCCTTCTCCGGCTGGATTCACGGAGGTGAACAACGCCACCATTTCGTCCCAGTAAAACAAGAACAGGTCGCCAAATACGAATCCCGTATGCAAGATCGTCAATCCAAAAGAAAGAATCCCGATCCCTAACGGGTTCGCATATAGTTTATGGTTTTTCCTGACCAATGAAAAGCAAAACCCAGCCAAAAAGCCCCAAACGGCGCGTGGAAGAACGCTAATCCAG
>CADAUN010000131.1 GCA_902791085.1 uncultured Erysipelotrichaceae bacterium
GTGGCTTCTTATTGCGTCAGTAGACATATTGGCGTGATTGCTGACGGCGGAATCCGTTTTTCTGGAGATATTGTCAAAGCCTTAGCGTTAGGGGCAAGTGGGGTTATGATCGGTGCTTTATATGCTGAAGCAGAAGAAGCGCCTGGCGAGACTTTGATGCATCAAGGCAAACGTTATAAAGCCTACAATGGCATGGGTTCTTTAACTTGCATGAAGAAAGGTTCCGCGGATCGTTATTTCCAATCTTCTCAAGGGAAATTGGTGTCTGAAGGCATCGAAGCGATGGTTCCTTTAAAAGGGAGCGTGCGTGACATTACCTTTGAATTGATTGGTGGTTTAAGAAGTGGCATGGGTTATTGCGGAGCTAAGAATCTTCAGGAGTTCAGAGAAAAAGCCCAATTTGTGAAAATCTCGGTTTCCGGTCTTCGCGAAAGCCATCCGCACGATGTCATTCCGACTAAGGAAGCGCCGAATTATCATGAATAAGAAAATTTATTTTGCCGGCAGCATCCGGGGCGGAAGGGCAGATGCCGCTTTATATCAACGCTTGATTTCTTTCATGGAAGAGACGGATATCGTTTTGACGGAGCACATTGGCAATTTAAGCCTTTCGCCAAAAGAAGCCTCTTCGTGTGTGAATCAAAATATCTACCAAAAAGATATGGCGTGGCTAAACGCATGTGATTTGGTGATCGCGGAAGCAAGCGTCCCTTCTCTTGGCGTTGGTTATGAATTAGCGACAGCCGAACGATTAAACAAAGAAACACATGTGTTTTATCGTCCTAAAACCGGCCCCTTATCGGCGATGATTTCTGGGGATCCTTATTTTCATGTCCATCCGTATGATGACGAAAAAGAACTTCTGGCAGAAGTGAGAACAATCCTAACCGAAGAAAAATAGCTGGCAAGCCTGATTTTATTTTCATATCAGGCAAAATGTTTTTACGAAATGCCGCATATATACCCCGCTTTTTAGATATCGTAACATAATTTTAATGCGGGCATGGCTGTCACTTCATGCCTTATGATGTTCTAGATCCATTCCACAATAATGACAAAGGATAACCAGCAGTGTGCAGCATGAGATGTACCCCTAATCCTGGATAAAAACGGGAATGGGGTATTTTCATGAAATACGATTGGAAATTTAAACTTGATTGTGTTCGTAAGCACAAAGAAGGCAAGGAAATCATAAAAAGTTGTTAAAGCTTCTCTGCCAGGAAAGTGTTGTGTCGAATTTGGGAACGAACAATCCATTAACGCCCTTCCTTACCCCTAAATTCCGTCCTCTTCCATTTCTTGTTTTGGTATATAATCTACCTGCATGGACATCGGGGAGTTTTTAGCGTACCGACGTAAGCAGCTCGGATTATCTTTATCTGATGTTGGCAGTGTCATCGGCTATACCCCTCAGGCGATTTATCGCTACGAGAAGGGGATCGTCAAAATCGACTTGAGTTTAGTCGATCCCTTTTGTCAGGTTTTAGATTTGTCCATCGAATCCTTCTTTAAGATGGTTCCCAAGGTGATCTCGTCCTATCAAAACGAGAAATTCAGCCAAAACGCTTTCTGCGCGTTATTGCAAAGCGAACTCGAGTGCAAACCCGGGATTGTCCATAAAATCGCTACAGAGCTCAATGTATCCACGGGCCGCGTGGAGAAGTGGTGCAACGGCACCTCACTCCCCTCGGTTGACGATTTTATCGTCTTATCCAATATCCTTGGCTATCAACCCACGGATTTATATTTAGGCCACGAAAGAAAGATTGCGGTCGCTCCCCACGTCAAATGGAAGGTGCCGCTCATCGCCGTGGCTTCCGCGCTGGCCATCTCCGCTTGCGTTTCTATTCCTATTGTATTATCCCGCTTTAACCACAATGATCAGGATTCCTCCTCCAAGTTCTACGTCCCGCCTCTAAAAGAAACCTGCCACGTGCAGATCCAAGGGTACGACATCGATGACCATAAGCCCATCCAAGAATTAAGTTATCGTTATACGGTAAATAAAGGGTCTATCCTATCGGAATTTAACCCCACTTCCCCGTATTACGATTATGTTTGTTCTTGGCTAGACGGGGATGATTTTAACTATGCGGATACTCCGATTAATCATGATATCGCCCTTCAGGCTTTCTTCTCCAAGAAGACCTTCACGGTCACTTTCCTTGGCTATTACAACGAAGTGTTAGGAACGTCCAAAGCCCGTTATCTTTCTTCGGCCATCGCTCCCACTTCCATTCCAGACCAAGGAGATTTCCGGTTTGTTGGGTGGAAAGAAAACTTTGACTGCGTTCAATCCAACCTCACCGTCCATTCGTTATTCTCCCGGTTCCGTTCGAACCTCGTACTCGACTTTGCAGGAGGAGAAAAAGATGGAGAAACCAGTGATACCTATTTAGGCTACACCGCGGAATCCTTCTCTTCCCTTCCTAAGCCCAAGAAGAAAGGGCATGAATTCCTTTATTATGCGGATGAATATGACCGTAAATTCGATGAGCATTACCAAATGGAAGGGGAATCGATAAAGCTCCATGCGGTCTATAAGCCTTTGACCTATCAAATCCATTTTGAAGGAACGGATTCGACTCAAGACGTCACCTTTGGAACCGATGTCACCGAATTGACCCCAACATTAGGAAGCAACGACATTGTTTTAGGCTGGATGAGTGGAGAAAAACAAATCACCCTCCCCTTTACCTATAACTACGATTTTGATATTACCCTCCGCCCGATGCTAGCCACGGAATTCTTTGATTATGAATTAAAGAACAACGAAGTCACCTTGAATGGCATCAAGAAGTGGGGGAATTCCGAACTTAACTTAACCGCGTTAGGAAGCCATCCCATCACTAAAATCTCTTCCCATGCCATAAAGGATTTGGATAACGTCGAATCCTTAATTTTTAATCAATCCCATTTAGACTTAGAAACTTCGTGTTTTGAAAACTTGCCCGCGTTACGTCACGTTTATTTTAATGAGTTAGATTCGACGAGCCGCTTTGAAGTGAACCCCTTTGCTAACTGCCCTAATGTGACTTACCTCCGTTCTGGAACCCCATTTAAAAACGAAACGGAACCCCTCCAATTAAAGGATTATGGGTTAAATGGCGGAAGCGGATTCACCTTTGAATTCAATGAAGCTTCTACATTTGTTCCCGCCTCTTGGAATGATGACTTTGGAATACTCGGAGAATTACGTTTAGGTAATGGCATTCAAGGGGCGGTAGAAATCCGTAGCCATAATTGCAAAATCCTCCGTTTTGTTCCGGGGCAAGTCGGCTATTCTATGTTAACGGCGGAACTTCCCGACGTAAACCAAGACGAGATGCGATTCTATGGCACTTCGCTCGTCCGCCTCGAGGGAGAGATATTTGGCAAAGTCAAACGCTTCGTCATGGAAAACGGCGGGGTGTCTTTCGATAACCGGAATCGATGCCTTGAAGTCGAGGAATTCGATATGTCCCGTGGCATGTTCCTTGCTCTCCGTGATCAACATATTAAAGCGGACCGCGTCGCTCTCTCCGATAAAGCCCGTGAAGGTTATTTTGCTCCGTTAAACGATAAACTTATTGTGGACTTCTATGGTTGCAAATCCTTGCCTTCTGAACTCATCTCCCGTGGCACCTTTACCGACGGCACGAATACAAGCTTTAATTATCACGAAGAGAAGCGTTACGACGAGAACGCCATCATCGATTATCCGATGACGATCTCCGATTGGTAATCTTTTTGACCGCAATAATGATAGGGAACCTCTCACGGGGTTCTCTTTTTGTTAAACCCATAAATTGATATATATACCCCCTCTTTTTGACTTAAACAAAAAATTAAAATAATTGTTTAACGATTGAATCTTTTGTTGAATTTCCTCCATTTTTTCGCAACTAAAATAAAAGAGCAAAAGAAGAAAGGGGGACAGTCTAGTCAATTTCAAGCAGTTTTAATGCGAGCGTGTTTGACTGGAGTTACAGGGGGCCTGTTAAAACCTTATACTCGCGATTCGAAGCCCTTGTATCAATGAAAGGAGTTTTAAAAGGCGAATATCCTCGTCTTATTGATGAATGGCAAAAAGCCCCGGAACTATGGAATGAAATAAAAGCCGACTTAGATGAAAACTATCGATTTGGCAAATACATCATTACCGGAAGCACAACTCCCATTGATCCGTCTAAGATTCAACACTCTGGGGCAGGGCGTATTTCTAGAATGAGCTTGAAGCCGTTCTCTCTCTATGAATCTGGAGAATCGTCCGGATTGATCTCTTTATCCGAATTGTTTCAAACAAAAGTCAAAAAGTAGCTTATAAT
>CADAUN010000132.1 GCA_902791085.1 uncultured Erysipelotrichaceae bacterium
AACAATGATGACTATCAGACGGTCTATGCGAAAGTGCCAGGAAGTGCCGCTGCCCCAACCGCCGGATTCCATTTCACCAAAGAACTCTTTGATGAATTGCGGGCAAAAGGCGTGCAAGTCGAAGAAATCACTTTGAACATTGGACTAGGGACATTCCGTCCGGTGAAGGTGAAAGATACAAAAGACCACCCAATGCATTCCGAGATTATCGAAATGGATGAAGGAACGGCCGCAAGACTGAATCAAGCCAAGAAAGAGGGAAGAAGAATTATTGCCATTGGGACAACTTCCGTTCGTACTTTGGAAACCATTTATGGCCAATTTGGCGAATTTAGAGCCATTCGAGAACCGACAAAGCTCTATATTGAGCCAGGTTATACTTATCGTGCGGTGGATGCATTAATTACGAATTTCCACCTTCCTAAGTCTACTTTGTTAGAACTTGTCTCGGCTTTCGCTGGACGGAAATTCATCTTGTCTTGCTATCAAGAGGCAGTCAAGGAACGTTATCGGTTTTTCTCTTTTGGCGATGCCATGTTTATCTACGGGAAATATGATTATCGTCACAATTTAGACGATTGAAAACGGCTGGAAATTCCCAGCCGTTTTGCTTTTCTATTGTTTTGGATGAGGGAGATAAACGTGGTCAGGATTCGACTTTTGCCGATTGGTTTTTTGATCAATTTTGGCGATGGATTTTTCTCCGTCTTTCACCATGGCTGCAGTCTCATCTGTTTTTGGAGTTTCTGTTTTTTCTTCTTTTTCCGATGGCATATCTTGCCAGACGCCTTTGGCAGTGACTAAGTAACTCGTTAAGTCTTGAAGGTTGCTTGGGACCACGATTTTCATGGCTTTGCCATCTGCCACAGCTTTCATCGTTTCCATGCTCTTGATGGCTAAAACTTCTTTGGAAGGATGAACGGCATTGATCATTTCAATCCCTTTGGCTTCCGCTTCGCGAATCATGATTTCGCCATCCGCTTGCGCTTTTTTCACTTTCAAAATCGATTCTGCCTCCGCTTCGGCTTGACGAATCTTTTCTTGCTTTGCCGCTTCCGCGTTTAAAATTCGTGCTTCTTTATTTCCTTCTGCAATGGTGATTGCCGATGTCTTTTCGCCTTCAGCGATTAAGATTTTTTCTCGTTTTTCGCGTTCTGCCCGCATTTGTTTTTCCATGGCTTCTTGAATATCGCGTGGAGGAAGGATGTTTTTCACTTCAACACGAGTGACTTTGATGCCCCAAGGATCGGTGGCTTCGTCTAAAATCTTCCGCATTTTTTCGTTAATGATATCCCGAGAGGTTAACGTGGAGTCGAGATCCAAATCGCCAATGATATTCCGAAGCGTAGTAGTGGAGAGAGCTTGAATACCCGCCAAAGGATCGGCGACGCCATAAGTGAAGAGCTTAGGATCAGTGACATAGCAAAATACGACGGTATCGATTTGCATCGTGACGTTATCTTTGGTGATCACCGGTTGCGGTGGGAAATCATAAATTTGTTCTTTTAAAGAAACTTTCTTGACCACACGATCAACAAAAGGTGCTTTAAAGTGAATGCCTACATCCCACGTGGCATGATAGGCGCCTAATCGCTCTACGATAAAATTCTCGGTTTGGCGAACCACTTTGATGCAAGAAAGCAACAAAATCAGTAGGAGCACAAAGATGATAATGACAAATACGATAAGAACAGTAATGGCGGGCTTCATAATTTTCCTCCTATGAATGTATTTTCACCACATAACGGTTTCCGACGAGATTTACGATTTCAACCTTCGTGCCTTTAGCGATGGGTTTGTCGTTTTCTGAGACACATTCCCACGTCACACCGTGATTCCGTAGTAAACCGGGGTGGTTTTCGTCGATGGCTTCAAGCAAGACAAATGTTTTTCCGACTGCTGCATTGGCATTAAGCCTTGCTTTTTTCACGCCGCGAATCTTATCGCGCCAGAAGAAGAAAAACAGCAAGAAGACGATGAGAGACGTAACTGCAAAGGCAATGATAGGAACCCAAAACGGAATTTGGGGGAACAAAGCCAATATCAAAGCAACGAAAGCGCCAACGGTAAACCAAATCGAGGCCAAACCGTCGGTACTGATTTCTACAATGAGGGACAACAAGAAGATGGCGCCCCAGACAATAAGCATGACGAGATATAGGGTGGGCATAATTGCAGTCATAGAATAACACATAGTAAGGCGAGACAAAAGTAAATAGGGCGCAAATATGCTAGAATGAATCGCAATGAAAAACCACGAGCCTACACGAAATTATTATGCTGAAAGCCTAGCAACCATCGCGACTTTTCCTTCTCATCAAAAACCGCGTCTTTTGCTGCACGTGTGCTGTGGCCCTTGCGCTTGTTATCCTTTGACTTTTCTTTGCGCCCATTTCTCCGTCACGATTTATTACGGCAATTCCAATATTTATCCTCAGGAAGAATATGAGCACCGTCTCGCCGAATTAAAACGTCTTTTGGAAGCGCTCAAGAAAGATTATGGCGATTCGATTGATCTTGTCGTTCCCCCTTACCGCCATGACACTTATTGGGAGGAATTAAAACCTTATGCCGCTTTGCCTGAAGGGGGATATCGTTGTCAACTTTGTTATCGGAAAAGAATGGAAGAAGCTTATACCTATGCGGATGAACATGGATTCGATTATTTCACAACGGTGATGACCATTTCTCCGCAGAAATCCTCACCTATTTTAAATGCGATTGGTGCAGAATTAGAAACCCATCATAAAACTCCTTATTTTTATTCCGACTTCAAAAAGAAGGGCGGCATCGACAAAGGCATAACCATACGGAAGCAGTATGGACTTTATTATCAAGATTATTGCGGGTGTGAAGCCAGCTTAGCTGCACGAAAGAAGCAGTGATACCTCTTATCTTTTCTTTTTTCTAAATAAACTTCTTACCTATCTTTAGCCAAGACTAGCTTTTGTCGTGCTGCGTTGATTTACGCATTGCCGGACCCTATAATTAAAGCAATCTAGGAGGCATATCGTTTCCATGGTCAATTCCTTGGCGAGCATTGGCATTTTTGCTAATTGCTTTGGTGTCGTTTTATCTTGGCGTAAAAATGATCTCGATGATGATCCTATTTACTGGCCAAGTTATGGCGACGCAACAGGTGTTTATGTCATCGATGAATTATATTACAAATATGATTGGTCTCTTGGGGAGAGAACGTTATGAAGAAACACGATTCCTGCATGCTTTTCCTTGCTATTGGGTGCCTTTTCATGCTTGCTAGCTGCGCTACAGGCGTGGGTGGCGATGAGCGTTATCGTCATTCTTCTGCTTTCCGTGAAGCGTTAGCCAATACCGATTCCTTTACCGACTGCATTGCTTTTCGTGGGAAATATGCAGACGGCAAGATAATTACCGGATACTTCAATCAGGCTTCTGTCGATGGCTATATGGTTGGGCAAAGTGGTGGCTTTGGCCATTCGGGCAGTTACGTTTATTCTGCTCAAACGGGCATTTTGAAAAAAACGGAAACGGTAGAAGAACAATCTGGCAATTAGATCCTACTTCCATCCGCACTCCATTAGACCTTGTTCAGGCGTGGAGTCGGGCCGATTCCTTCGAGATTGTCATAACTTCCAATGACTTTTTCCCGTTTGTGAAAAAGTTGCTGCAAGGAAAAGGCGAAGACTTATATGTCGGTGTGAGCACAGCATTTAATTGGATTCATGCCCGATATTCAGAAGAGGAATGGAATGCCATGACGCAAGAAAAAGCGGAGTGGCAGGCATTTCTTAGAGATTTTGAGACTTATGATGCATGGGTAGAAAGAAGCACAAAGCAGGGGCAGCTTTATGAAGCCGGAATCATTTATTCCAAATCAGCGGCTACCGGAGAGAAGGCTTTGCGCGCGGGGCTATATTTTGGATCTTTTGCTTTTGACTACGAAGAATGCAACATAACGTTTCGCGATGACGGGACATCGTTTTTCGAGACCCATTACATTTGATCGGGCCATCTTTGCTTTCCTTTCTCCCTTTCCTGAGTCAATCGGGAAAAGGCTTTTTGTGGCTGTGTAACTTTTAATGGGGTTGCTGACTCACGTGGACTTAGAGGCGATCCAGACCCTCGAACACGGCCGCCACCTTGGACGAGTTCCTCTTCTCTATCGCGAACAGGAGGACGAAGTGTATTTGGGGGAGGATTAGGGCTAGAATGGATTTGCTGTCGGACCTTATCGAGCCGAGGAAA
>CADAUN010000133.1 GCA_902791085.1 uncultured Erysipelotrichaceae bacterium
CGGCGTTCGCATGCGCGAAAACACGATTGCCGCATCCTTCGCCAACATAAAACGTTGCGCCGTTTCTGGGATCAACCAAACGGTAAACGTAATGTTTTAGTTTTGAAATGACTTCAGAACTAAATTCTGCAATCATCACATTCTCCTAGAGCCGATTTTGTAAACTTTATTCCCAAGCCATTCAACTCTTTCGCCGTTTACTCTGCTCAGCTTGTTGCCAAGATATTCAATTTTGGCGCCACCGACTTTGTAAAGTCGCGAACCTAAGTATTCCACTCTTAAATCGCCTATCTTATAAAGCTTATTGCCACTCCATTGAGGTCTTCCCCCGAAATATTCGACTAAAATTTCTTCGTCGGGCATAGTTGAATTTCTCCTTTTTAGATGTGCTTAAATTTTACCCCCCTCCGACGAAATCAAGTTTTTTTCATCCTCAGCCGAAAAATACGGGATCGGTCACTATATCTGACATGGCAAGAAACCAAATTGAAAAAATCAAAGGCGCAAAGCCCGTTCTAACAAAGGACGCTCTTGAGGGCGCATCCGCGGTAGTTTCCCTAGCAACAACGCTTGCCACAACAGAGCTTGAAAGGAATAGGCGATTGGAGGCTCCCGCAGGAAAGAGCCAACTTACGCAATGAAATAAAAAGTTTGACGCTTTTGACGACGTCAAACCTATTGTCCAACAATGGCGGGAGAAGAAGGAATCGAACCCACGTTAACGGTTTTGGAGACCGCTGTTCTACCATTGAACCATTCTCCCATGGAGTCCCAAAGGGTCGAAAAGGATTATAACGCCAATCCAAAGAAAGGAAAAGAGCAAACCAAGGAAAAGAGACGGCAGCGCCGTCTCTTGTGATTTAGCCTTCTTTGGCGATTTTGCTCACCAAGCGCATATCGACACGGCCTTTGTAATTCGCGCTGAAATGTTTCATCACGGCAGGCATAGAATGATCGGGTAAAGAAGAAATGATGTTACGAATTTCTGCTTCACTCAATTGAGCAGGGATGAATTTGGCTAAACAAGCTTGTTCTTTGGTAACTTCTTCTGCTTGCGTTGGACGATTGGCTGCCACATAAGATGCTTTTTCTTCTTCGAGTTCTTTCGCGACTTTTTGGATGAGGGAAAGAACATCGGCATCTGGAATTTCCTTTTCGGGGTTTTGCGCTTTTAGAAGCTGATAACGCGAAATCACGGCGCTATAAGCGCTACGAGCTGCATTGTCATGCGCTTTCATCGCTTCGATGTTGGCTTTTTTAATCTCATCAATCAACATATCGTTGCCTTCTTTCATTCCGCTATTGTAGCATGTTTTTTCATGCGTCGTTTTTGGAGAAATCCCTCTGCTGTGTCAAAAGTCACATGGCGAATCGCCATTAAGACGGGGATAATCTCAAGACGGCCCAATAACATGCCGACATTTAAAATCCATAATACGGAATTATAGGCTTCTAAGGGATTGTTCGCTCGATAAGAAAACAAATCCAACAAGTCCGCTCCTTGACCCGCTAAAGCGGTAGACCATTCATGAACCGCGGCTTCATAACCAACGTTGGGGCAAAAAAGCAAGGCCATAATGCCAAATAAGCTAAAGCAAAGATAAGTGACTAAATAACTCAAGGCCTCGGCTGTTGTCTTGGTATCAATCGGTCGCACTTCGCCTAACCGCACATGGTTTCGAGGAACTCGATAACGAGGCGATAAATCCCGGTTCTTGATCGACCAAGCGAATTGTTTGATCAAAATGGCAACGCGATATTGTTTTAAGCCACCCGCGGTTGAACCCATTCCGCCACCAATGGCCATTGCGAGCACGCCTAACATAATGGTCATATGGCCTAAGGCAGGCAAAGAATGGTTCATAAAACCGGTAGTAGAGATGGAACTAATGATGTAAAACGTGTTGTAGCGAAGGGAGGTTACAAAGTCCAATGGTTCGCCGATTCGATACACATTACCTTGCAAATAAGTCGATAAAGCGGCAAACAAAGAAAGGGTCACCACCAAAATAAACATCGTCCGCACTTCAATGTCTTTACGGTATTTGTTCCATTGGCCACGCACGACAAAAGTCTGAAGCACAAAGTTTGTCGCACCGGCTAACATAATGAATTCCGTGACGATTTCGATGGCGATCGCATTTCCGGTATAAACCAGGTTCCCTTTGTCCAAAGAAGAATAGGCCGTTGTAGAATAGAACTCGATCGAATTGAAACGCGTACTGAAACCACCGGTGGCAATGCCGCCAATCGAATGACACACTGCATCGAAAGGAGTCATGCCCGCTAACCACAAGGAAATCGATCCAATCAAAATCAAAATGGCGTAGATGCCAAACAACACCTTGGCATTGCGCCCGATGTTAGGAATCAATCGATCGTTATGGCCTTCCGCAAAGAACAATTTGAAATTGTTTTTGGAAGAAATCAAAGAAGTGATCAACAATACCAAGCCGACACCGCCGATGAATTGCATCCAAGCGCGATGAAATAAGAAAACGTGGGCGGCAGGATAAAGCGATGAATCCACGCCGGTTAAAAACAATTTCGTCGGCATGACTGTTAAACCCGTAGCCGTATAGCCAGAGGTAGCTTCAAAGAAACTTTCGCTATAACTGACACCTAAATCCAAAGCGGAATCGCCACCATTTAGCGCCGGAAATTTAGTGAGATAGAAGGGAAAAGCGCCAAGAGCAAAAGCCATAATCCAAAGAAGCGTCAGCAAGACCGCATCTTCATTTCTGGCCAATTTCCCTGCTTTCCGACCCGCTAAGGTAGATAACCACAAAAGGAATCCAAGAACCATTGCGGCGCCGCTTGGCACTAAGAAATCTAAATAAATCGCCCATTCTTGAGGATAGAAAAGCAAAATGGCCAATGGAAAAAGGGAAACAAGCCCTTCTCCTACCATCGAAAGACCAAGATAGCCCAAAATCAAACGGATCCCGGTTGCGCTTTTTTTCTCGTTTTCCATAGGCATTATTTGGCTTGCTTGCTCGGCTTTTCGGAGAGAGAAGACGATGAATCTACGGCAGGCTTTGTGCCTCCTTTATTCGTTGTCCTCTTTTTCTTAGGGGTAGCGACGTTTTTAGAGACGCTATTTTTTTCTTCTTTTGTGGCAGAAGAAACCGGTTCTTTAACAACGGGATTTTCGGGGGAAGAAGGCAGTGACGTTTGTTCTTCTTCTTTAACGGTTTGCAAGGACTGTTGCCGATTTTGATAGGTTTGCTTGATTTGCGAAAGCACGCGTTCTTGAATGTCTTTCTTACCGGCGCGCATCGTTAAATAACGCGTCAAGTCTTTTTCGTTCTCTTTCGCGCAGGAAATCACTAAGGAATCATGACGGCATAGCACCACATTGCCTTTCGGGATGATAAAGTTCCCTTGACGCACAATATAGGCGATATTCGCATAAGAAGGGAAGCCGATATCTTTGATGGCACGACCGCAAATCCGATATTTGGAAAGCAAAGTGGCTTCGACCATCACGATGTTTTCTGAATCTAAGTTCATGGAACGAACTAACGCCCCTTCTCCCGATTCGTTTTTGATGTTCTGCGTCAATAAATAAGTCGAGGAAATCACGGAATCGATGCCTAATTTCTTGTATAAGTCAACGTTCGCAGGGTTAGAAACGACACAAATGCATTTTTTGACGTTAAAAGCTTGCTTTGCTAATAAACATGCGGCGTAATTGTCAGTATCTTTTTCGCTTAATGAAATAAACAAGTCCGCATCATAGACATTGCATTCTTCTAAGACATACATCCGCCAAGGATTGCCGACATAGACGGAAACCCCTAAATGGCTCGTCAAATAATCCGCAACTTCCGGATCGGAATTAATGACCAAAATATGATTGCGTTTGTCCTCTTGAAACGAGGAAATGACATAAGCGGCTTCACGGTTGCCGTTGGCGATGACAATCTGCATCACTTCTCCCCCTCTGCTTCTAAGGCGATAAAACGTTTGGCAGACAAATCAGATGGGTAGACGGCTTGAATCGAAGGGATCCCTGAAATCAAAACGGCTTTGTCCGGATCGTCGAAACGAACAAAGACTTGAGGGACGCCATAGATTTTGGCACAAAGATGAGCCAAAAATAAATTCGTATTGTCGTCGCCCGTGGTAATCACCACTTCATAAACGCTAGAAATATAACAATCCGATTCAATCGTGCGAATATCGGTCGCGTCCCCTACAATCT
>CADAUN010000134.1 GCA_902791085.1 uncultured Erysipelotrichaceae bacterium
GTGCGTTTTGCCAAATAGGCAATATGGTCGTATTTGTCTTCTTTATAGCCAGCAACATCAAGTAAAATCCGATAACGATGATGGAATTTATTGGAGACGGCAAGACGGTCCAGTTCGTTTAAGGCTTGCAAAGTGCGTCCGCCTTTTCCGATTAAGACGGGATTCCGCTCAGAATCGATGTTGATGTGGATAATTTCATCTTCGATGGTGGATTTTGTGGTGATCTCAATCCCCATTCCCGCGATCGCGGTATGCAAATACTCTTCCGCGAATGCTGCCGCATCTTCGATCGTAGAAACCGAGATCGTAGCTTCTTTTCTAAAGAGGCCTTTCTTTTCGTCGACCACTTCGTAAATGAGATTTTCTGCTGGAATTCCCATTTCTTGAGCAGCGGTAGCCACTGCTTCTTCCACTGTTTTTGCTGTGTATTGTTTCATTGTTATTGTCTCCTTCTCTCCCGCTTCTTCTTCACTCGTTTGGCGATGACAAGCTGCGTGATTAAGGTCTGTAACATGGAGACCAAGGCACCAATCGCCCAGTAAATGCCCATGGCTGCTGGCAAAGCAAAGCCCATGACCAAAGTAAAGACGAACATGACGATGGAAACCATTTTCATCCGTTGTGCGTTGTCATCCGCTGTCGGATTTGCGGTTAATTTAGCTTGTTTACGCGTCTGCGCTTTTGTGATCCATTGTGGCAATTTCATCGCGCAGAATTGAAGACCACCCATCAAAACAAAGAGAACGACGGCAGTCCACCAACCTGTGGTATTTAAATACCATGTGCCTGTGAAATTCATTAAAACAGAAGACAGCGAATCCGATAGACGAAGATTTAAGACTTCGCCAGAAGACAAGGCAGCATTGCCAGATAAGGCAGTCCATATTGCCATAAAGACAGGGAATTGAATCAACATCATTAAGAATGGTGAGAACATGCTGACTTTATTGCGTTTATATAACGCCATTGTTTCTTGCGAAAGCCTGGCCGCTTGCGCTTTGTTATCTTTTGAATTCGGATATTTGGCTTGAAGCTTGGCGAGCTCGGGTTGCATTGCTTGCATCTTTTGTTGGTCTAGCGTTCCTTTGAAAGTTAACGCCATTACCACAGCGCGGACAATCAAGGTGGCTAACACCAATGCCCAAATTTGACCCCAACCAGTTAAAGCAGGATCAAATTGGAAAGACAAAACGTCCACCAAGGCAGCAACCGGATAAACAATTAAGCCTTCTAAGAGTCCTTTTTTCCACGCACCACCCCAATCGATGGTCTTCATCGGAACGGACCAGTTGCTCGATTCGCCATAATGGCCATAGCCTTCATCGCGAGAACGCGTAGCAATGCAAGAGCGGGCTGCATTGTAACGAGAAGAAATCGCGTTTTTGTATAACGTGGAGAAATCTTGATTGGGAACTAAAGCATTGCCATCGTACCCTGCCGCATCAAATTCGGCAGCAATGGTGTGATTCATCGCCTCCCAATTTTCAAACAAGGTATCGTTTTGCCCTGTGAATTTCCAATATCCAAAATTACGAAGGATGGATTGATAATTTTCCGTCACTCCTTCTTCGTTTCCGACACAGTCTGGAACGTTAAAAGGATTCACTTCTTTAGCGGTAGCAGTGGACTTAATGGCGTTGACTTTAGCCTGAATCGCGTCGGCAGTAGGGAGATTGTCCGGATCTTCTTTTTGCAAAGCGACCGTGGCAGAGAGCTCTAGCGCATGGTCTAACACAATTTCATCGACACGTTTCCAATAAGCATAGGTAGGAATCTTCACACCGTTTGTTTTGGCGCTGGCAAGAACCGTATTGGTCAAGTAGTTGGCTTTCTTAGCGGTGAACAAACCTTCTGTGTTCACAGGAATATAAGCCCAAAGTTTGTCGTTTCCTTCAAATACTTGCCAACTTAAAGGATAAACATCCGTATCCTTTACGCGATAATCTTCAGGTATATCTTCTTTGTTGCAATAAATTGTCACACCTTGCTCGTAAGGATAGGCAATATAAGCTTTATCGATATCTTCGCAAAAATTCTGAGCACAGCCCGTCAAAATAGCTACACCAAAAAGGCAGGCAAACGCCCCTAAAATTTTTACTTTCGTAGATTTTTTCAATGTCGTGCTCCCATTTGCGTCAAATCGTCTTGCAATTCCGCTTCCGCTTCTTTAAAAGCTGCCGGTTCGTATGAATTTCGGACGATGATGATGAGGTCAATTGGCTTAGCGAAGTCGGCATCTTTGGCCAACATGGCCCGAACTTGCCGTCGAATTTTATTCCGTTTTACGGCATGTCCATTTCGTTTGGTGACATGAATGCCAATTCGTAACCGTTCTTGCTGATTTGCTCGATAATGGATGACGAAGTGCTTGGATTTTACCACAGGGGCAGAATGAATAATCTCTTGAAATTCTTCGTATTTAAGAATCCGATTGGCCCGCTTCATGATGGTTTCAACAAGCGAAAAAGCTCATGACGAGCTTAGTCGGCAATCTTGGCTCTGCCTTTGGCCCGACGACGGGCAAGGACATTACGGCCATTAGGAGTGGCCATTCTGGCACGGAAGCCAGAAGTATGAGCGTGCTTAATTTTGGACGGCTGATACGTTTTTACGTGCATAGTATTTTTCCTCCGAGGTTCACTTGCGTGCGTAGTGATTATAATTTTTTGCCCCTTAGAACGCAATTGAAAACGGCATTAGAACGATGATTTGGTGCTTTCGTAAGGCTAAATGCAGGTCTCCTAGGGTCTAATGACAGGGGTTTTATGTCTCTTTTACTCTCGAAAAACAAAGTTTTGTTTTTCACAAACATTCCAAAGTCCACCGAATTTTTACTTTCCTTTTTGCCTTGGTTTGTTATAGTTGACGCGAAATGAGGCGGGGTATTTTGCAACATTCGTGGTGGCTGGTCTTGGTGCTGGCGTCTTGCTTTAGCAAGCCTGTCACGTCATCTTTGGAAGACCGCTCTTCTCAAGATGCCTCATCATCTTCAGAATCCGTCTCCTCATTAAGTGAGTTACCGTCTTCGCAAGAACCATCGATTGATGTCACTTCTTCCTCTTCCGTCAGCCCTGTTATCCGGAAACAATTGGCACTTTCTTATACCGAAGACACTTATTATCAGTATGACACTCTGAATCTTAGCAACTTAGAAGTTCGTGGTGAAACCTATCAAGACGATATATTGGTTTCTAGCGAGCCCGTGACGTCATATGTCGCGATATTTTCAGATAGCAGCGAACTTGCAACCAGTACCTATCAGCTGAAAAAAGTTGGGGACCGTTCCCTACAAATCAGTGCGAGCGGTTACCGCCCCACGAACTTAAAGATCCACGTGTTAACGCCGACTGAGTTTGAGCAAAACTTAATGATTACTCCTCCGAGTAAGACCACTTACGCCTTATACGACACGATGGACTTCACCGGCTTTTCGGTTGGATTACATACCAAGCGAACCACGGAGAAAGAAGAACCCGAGATCAACCGGACGTTAGGTGACGAGGAATATTCATTCACAATCGAAGGAAAGGCCGTGAAAACCCCGTTTTATTTAGATGAATCCGGGAATTATACGTTTTCCATCAGTTATGCTGGATTTAAGGGGACTATTACAGGGGATTTCACGATTTCTGTGGTAAAACCAGATCCTTCTACCCCCTTAATATATTCATTTGATATGAAATACACTAGGTGATTGAAGTTGTCCAGATTGTTCTTACAGATCTTCGCTAGATTGTTTGAACAGCAATCCCCCTCTTTACATATAAACGCTATCCAGGATGCAAGTTCTGAATTATTAACGCTTCGTCCTATTTCCTCTTCGCATTGCTCTATTACACGCTTTATCTGCATATGTGTACTTTCATGATGATTAAAATCCGAACCATAAGGGGTTATCCTATAGTACTCATCCAGTTTCAAATCAGTAGTACTCATGTTGCCAATTTGATTAATGTCCAAGTTTTCTTTGTATAAATCCATATTTACTACCTCCCATTGAATGCCCTAAAGGCTGAAACTATAAAAAACACTGCGAAAAGTAAATGTCTTATGTCCCCGGCTTTGTAAAAGGTTACATATAGGCAGAATATACCTATGGCTCCCAAAATCATTGCTATCACGGGATGGCCTGTTTTTTGTTTTTCCA
>CADAUN010000135.1 GCA_902791085.1 uncultured Erysipelotrichaceae bacterium
AAAGGCTATGATGTGCGGGGATATTATGACGAAAAATCAGCTTATTTCCGGATGTTATTCACTCATAAAGCCATCGGTGGACAAGTTGATCTCACCATTTCCTATCACGGCGCTTTAGTGAAACGAGTCTCTTTCCCAATCACAGGAACCTACCTAGAGTCAGCTGTTGCTCTTCCTCCTTCTCAATGTCATGCCTGGTTCCCTGGAAATCCCTGCCTCTATGATGTGGAATTCCAGGTTAGCAAAGATGAAAAAGTCTATGATCGCGTCCAATCGTATTTTGGATTCAACCAAATCAAAATCAAAGATGGTTATCTTTATTTCAATGGCAAAAAGCGATATCCGCGTTTTACCTTATATCAGGGATACGATCCGAAAACGGGACTTACCATCACGCCAGAACAAGCTCTGCGTGACATCAAACTCAACAAGCAAATGGGCTTCAATGGCTTCCGTATTCATCAAAAAGTCGAAAGCGAAGTCTTCTATTATCTTTGCGATCGAGAAGGACTATACACTGACCTCGAAATGCCTTCGGCCCAATCCTACACGCCAGTTGGTATGAAACAGGCACTGGATACTTGGGGAATTTTGGTCCGCGACCATGTAGGTCACCCAAGCCTATGTGCTTACGTCCCTTTCAATGAAAGTTGGGGCTTGCCGAATCTCAGTAACAATCCAGAACAAGTCCAAGTGTTAGAGGACGCCTATGCCATGGCCAAACGAATTGACGATACGTTGCCAGTCGTTTCCAATGACGGATGGCAAAACGCCAAAACGGATTTGTTATGCATTCATAATTACGATGCTGATGTCAATGCTTTAAAGCCCTTCTTAGAAGCACAAACAGAGGCGTTAGAACGTGGCGAACCTTCTTCTCCTTTTGTAATGGATTCACGCGGTCTCTTCCTTCTAGGTTATCGTTATGAAGGACAACCCAAAATCATTTCAGAATTCTTTGGCTTATCTTTAGCCAGCCAAGAAGCCAAAGGCTGGGGCTACCAAGAAGCAAAGAACGTTCGTGCCTATTTGAAAACATATCGCGCTTTGTTAAAAGCCTACAAAGCCGCTGGATATGCTGGCTATTGCGTGACTCAATTCGCCGACACCTATCAAGAGAAAAATGGGTTGGTTGATGAAAAACGTCATCCCAAAGCAAGTGTCGAATCTTTCCGGAAATCGAACAAAGCGTTTTAACGCTTGAAAACATCTAAAAAAGAGTACACTATCCCTTCAGGAGGGAATGTTATGAGCATAGTTCGTCGCAGTGTGAATTCCTTGTGGTATGCGATTTTCTCTTTGGTTGTCGGCATTTTGCTTGTGGTCGGTGGAACAGGAGCCGCTACCAATATTAGTGAAATCATTGTCACTGTCTTAGGAGTTCTTCTATTGGCTTTTGGGATTGTGAACCTTTGTTTTGGTGCCATCTTTTATGGCATTGGGCAAATGGTGCTTGGCATTTTGATGGTGTGTTTTGCCTGGCCTGTTGTTTGGGCAGCCTATTTGATACTTGGCATCATGATGCTAGTCAGCGGGATTTCGGGATTTGTCGATCACCATAATGCCATCATTGTGAATATCCTTGACATCATCATCGGTGTGGCATTGTTTGTTACTGCCATCGGAATCCGTTCTTCATGGGCGAATAATGTCACCGATATCTTCTTCTATGTGACTGGGGCCTTGATGATTGTGGACGGTATTTTGATTTTGGCCCGCCGCCATTAATCACAAGAAAGCGAAAGGTCGCCCCTCTCCCGAGTGGGCGACCTTTTTGTTTCGCTTTATTGCTTTTCACCTGTCAATTCGTAACCGGCTTCCTTCACGGCGTTTTGAAGCGTTTCAAGAGCAACGTTCGAGTCGGTCGTTACTTTTGCTTCTTCTTGTTCTAAAGAAACGTGAACTTCCGTCACACCGGGAACGTTCTCTAATGCCTTGGTCACGTGTTTGACGCAGTTTTGGCACATCATGCCTTTGACGGCATATGTTTTTGTGGTCATTTCGTTTCCTCCTTTCTCTTGCAAATTTGATTTATCGATAGGGCAAGATCCAAACGAATCCCATACTGTTTGAGGAATTTCTTTTGTTTGGTGATGCCGATCCTTATGAACATGATATAAGGGGTATAAATTGATACGTAAAGCATTGAGGCATACCGTCACCGAGCTTAATGCCATCGCGGCGGCGCCATACCATGGTTTTAATGACGTAAGCCCAAGGAAAGTCAATGCGCCTGCTGCAATCGGAATCATAATCAAATTATAGAAGAACGCCCAAAATAAATTTTCTTTAATGTTCATAAAAGTATGACGTGACAAGCGAATCGCCGCGGCAGCATCGCGCAAAGACGATTTCATCAAGACAATATCTGCCGAATCGATGGCGACATCTGTCCCGCCGCCAATCGCAATGCCGACGTCTGCTTTGGTTAAAGCGGGCGCATCATTGATGCCGTCGCCTACCATGGCCACCTTGCCATATTGTTGCAATTTGGCAATGACGGCAAGTTTACCATCGGGTGAGACGTCTGCCACATAATGCTCGATGCCCGCTTCTTTTGCGACGGCTTTTGCGGTGCGTTGATTGTCGCCGGTTAACATCACCGGTGTCACACCCATCAAACGGAATTCCTCGATGGCTTTTGCAGAATCTTCTTTTAACGTGTCACTTACCGAAATCAATCCTAAATAATGGCCATCTTCCTCAAAATAAAGCGGGGTTTGACCTTGATCCGCCAAAGATTCGCCAAGTTCTTTCGCTTCAAGAGGGAGCCAATGATTCTCCTCAAAATAATGCGCATTGCCTCCAACGGCTTTTTTGCCCGCCAAATAGCCTTCGATTCCGGCTCCCGGAAGTGCTTGGTTTGCCTCTCCTTCTAAAGTTTTTATCCCATTCTGTTCCGCTGCTTCGCGAATGGCTTTGGCCAAAGGATGTTCCGATTTGGCTTCTAAAGAGGCGGCTACTTGCCAAAGTCTATCTTTGCTTTCTTGGGAAGCAGGATAAACACCACGGACACTAGGCATTCCTTTGGTGATGGTTCCCGTTTTGTCAAGCACCACAAAGTCCACTTTTCCTGCTTCTTCTAAAACGGATGCTTTTTTAAACAAAATTCCGTTTTTTGCCCCTTTTCCTTCTCCTACCATAATGGCAACGGGGGTAGCCAAGCCTAAAGCGCAAGGGCAAGCAATGACCAAAACAGAAATCATGCGGTTTAAAGCATAAGAGAAGCGGGTATCGTAAGGCAAAGAGGCCACTACGCCTTCCCCGAAAAGTAACCAACAGACAAAGACAATCAAGGCAATAACAAGCACCACCGGAACAAAGATTCCGGAGACACGGTCTGCCAAAGCAGAAGCCTTTGTCTTAGTACCAGAAGCTTGTTGCACCAAAGAAACGATTTGTTGCAATGTCGTTTCGTTTCCTACCCGGGTGGCTTTGCAAGTCAAAGCCCCATTTTGATTGACGGTGGCAGCAGAGACTGACGAACCAATCGTTTTGTCGATTGGCATCGCTTCTCCGGTTAATGCAGATTCGTTCGCGCTAGAAACGCCTTCCAATACCACCGCGTCCACCGGGAAAGATTCGCCAGGGTAAACCACAAAAACATCATCGGTTTTGACCTCGCCAGAAGGAATGGTGACTTCCTTTCCTTCACGAATGACATGAGCGGTCTTGGGTGCTAAATTCATCAAAGAACGAATGGCGCTCGTCGTGCGACCTTTGGAAAACGATTCCAGAGTTTTGCCAACCGTAATCAAAGTAGGCACCATTCCAGCAGTTTCAAACGTTAAACTCATCGAAAGATGCATCAATTGGTCCCAAGAAGTACCGCTCGCTTTGACGTTCGTTGTCATCGCGATGAAGACTCCGATGGCATAAAGATAGGCAGCACCGCTTCCTAATGCCACCAAGGTGTCCATATTGGCACCACCATGGAATAAGGAACGGAATCCGGAGACAAAAAAATCTTTGTTGACCAGCAATATCGCGGAAGAAATCAAGCTTTCGATTAATGCCAGCAATAAGGGCTCTTCTCGCAATACGCCGATATTCCAATTCATCATGTAGCCCATCGAAAAATAGAATAAGGGGACAAGCAACACCAAAGAAAAAATCAGTCG
>CADAUN010000136.1 GCA_902791085.1 uncultured Erysipelotrichaceae bacterium
GCTTTTTCTCTTTCTTTGGCTGCGGCTTCTTCCGCGATTTTGTCAGGTTCGCTCGCTTCTTCTAAATGCAAAGCGAAGACCGCTTTGGTCTCGCGCTCGGTTAAATCCAACAGATCGATTAAATGGGCAATGGCTCGTTTGCTATTGATCTTGCCATCTTTATCCACGGTGTCTTTCACACATTTGACGATGTCTTTTGGACGAGACAGCGCATTGGCGATATGAAGATGCTCTAGATAGTCTTCTTGATACAATGGCATCTCCTCTTTGACGTTCTTTAAACCGAAAGAAATATTTTGGAAGACCGTCATATTCGGCCAAAGGGCGTAATTTTGGAACAAGAAACCGACTTTTCGTTTGCTGGCAGGGACATTGATTCCCGCGTTGCTATCAAAGACAACGTGATCACCGATGGTGATTTTGCCACTGGTTGGCGTTTCTAAGCCAGCAATCATACGAAGGGTAGTGGTTTTGCCGCATCCAGAAGGTCCCAATAAAGTGATGAAAGAGGAATCCTCCATCACGAGATTTAAATCATCAACGGCGTAGAATCCTCCCCACCGTTTCGTTACGTGCTCTAATACTATTTTTGGCATATCTACTATCCTCCGATGCCTTTATCTAAGCTTGCGCCAGTCAAACGATTGACAATGCCATTCATCAATAGAATCGTGACAATCAAAATTAAGTTGATGGCACTAGAGAAGGCGTATAAGCCCATCTCATCAAAATAATCTAATTGCAAGGTCGCCAATTTGTCGGAACTCGCTAGCATCATAAACAACGTCAATTCTCTCATGCCCGTAATAAAGGGAAGCAAATAACCGGAAAGAATCGATGATTTTTGAATGGGAACGATGATTCGTAGCATTCGTTTCCACCAAGGAACGTTTTGAATAATGGCGGCTTCTTCGATTTCTCCCGAGAGCTGAATCATCGAATTGAAAGAAGCTTTCGAGGCAAAGGGGATATATTTGATCATCCCCACCAAGATTAGCAATCGATAAGTGTTAAACCAGCCAATATTGTTACCAAAGACGAAGAAAGCAGCACCGACCGACAAAGAAGGAAGCAAATAAGGCAAGAAAGCAACGTCATTCACATAATTGGCAAATTTGCTCTTGCGGTTTTTGGCCACGCAATAACCGACTAATGTGCCAATGGTTCCGGCCAAGAAAGCAGACAACACTGCGGTAAACAAGGAACCGCCAAAGGCTTTCCAAATGGATTTGTTATGCCAAATGCCAAGTTGGCCATACATGCCGTTTTCTTCCCCGACGGCATTGTTGTTCCACCATTTCAATGTCCAGGCACTATAGTCGCCGGGATTGGCGTAGAACGTTTCTAATGCAAAAGAGATCATCGGGAAGATGGAAGTGAAGAAAGTGATAATCAGCAAGAGGATCGTGATGACCCAAACACCGACCTTGCCAAGATTGACTTTGCTGACCTGGCCAGATTTTCCAGTGACGGTGGTGTATTGTTTTCTGCCAGATGTCATTTTTGAGTTCAAAAGTAAGATTGAGACACCGATCACCATCATAACCACCGAAATGATGGAAGAAAGGGCAGGGTTATTGACCCGTAATTCCATGTATTTGGTAGCCATTACCGGGAAATCATGACCAATGGCATTGCCTAAATAATGGGGAACAGGGTAAGAACCCATCGCGCTAGAAAATACCAACAAAATGGTTGACATCACTGCAGGTAAAACCATTGGCAACGTCACGCGGAAGAAGATTTTCCATTTTGGCGTGTTTAAAATCGTAGCAGCTTCTTCTAAGTTGGCATCCATGTTCCGAAAAACGCCACCGATTAAGATATAGGCAAATGGAGCGTAGTGCATGCCTAAAACCATGGCACAGGGGAAAAGACCTCCGCACCACCATGCAGGCATAGTAATATGGAAAAGCGCAGCGAAAATCCCATTTTTTGTTCCGGTAACAGCAACGCTGTCAAATAAATTTTTCCAAACCATGGCAAGAGTCCATTGCGGCATGATGTAAGGGAAAATAAAGACGGAACTGATGTATTTCTTGCATTTTAGGTTGGTTCGGGTCACTAAATAGGCAACAATGCCGCCGAACAAGACGGCAAATAAACAACTTAAAGCGGCTAACGCCAAAGTGTTTCCTAATGGAAGCCAGAAATTTTTCCGTATGATTTCGGCTTTCATCTTGTTACTCGTGAATAACAAAGCCCAGCTATATGCTGACCATTGATCTTCGTCCAAACTCATCGTCAGGTCTTCTCCGGCGGAGCCATGGTGTATTTTAAAGGTGTCTAAAAATACATCCACCATGGGGATAAAGACTAACAATGTCAAAACAATTCCGAGAATAATTAAGATTGTATTTTGCGGTTTAGAAAGATAAGTAACCAATGCGTGCCAGCTCTTTTTAAAGCGCGAAGGGCGAGGCGAATTGGGTACTACCGCGTTTGAAATACTGCCCATAGAGATAGGTCCTTTTCCATAAAGGGGAAAGAGGGCGGGGAGAACGCACCGCCCTCAAGACAAAAGAAAGAAGATTAACGAAGGTAAGAAATCCATTCCGACATCGGTGCAGCGACTTTGGTGCAATATTCGCCATCTTCGAGCACAAGACGTCCTTTTCCTGCCTCGTTAGCAGTCCACCAAGCATAGCCTTTGTCGTTCTTGATGGGGTATTCGTCGCCACCGTCTTTGCTGTGATCGAAATTAGCTTGCACTTTCGGGTTGGCACTATATCCGCCAGCGTCTTTGCCCCAAGGCTTGAACCCTTCCTGGTGATTCGTCATGAAATGGATGAATGCGCAGGAAGTCCAAGGAGCTGGAGAAGTGGCCAAAATCTGCAAATAATGCTTATACATGTAACCGCCAAAGCCTTTATAGCCATCTTCGTAGGCAGCAACACGCATATCTTTTAAGGTGACGGTAGCCGATTCCGTAATGGAACGGAACTTCGAATAAACGAGCAAGCCAGATTCGCCTGCAGCAGATTTTTGGGTCAAGTTCGTGCACATCGGGCCATCATCTGTTTCGGGGGTATAATTCTTTAAGAACAAGAATTCCCAAGCGAGCGCATATTTGGCATTAGGATCGTCGCTTAACCCGGCAGCGGCAATTTGGTCTTTGATACCGGAGTTGCCGTAATAGCTGACCACGTCCTTTCCGTCATCTTTGCCTAACGCAGTGAATTTTTGCGTCTTGTCTTCGTTAATGACAGCATCAATAATCTTTTTCTGTGTTTCCGAAGCGTTGTCGTAGGCCTCTTTCACCACTGCGGTGTAAGTCGGATTGGTCAACATATAAAGCATATTGGCACCGACAGGTTCTGAAGCGGGCGTCATGAAGTGGGTGTGCCATGGCGTGCCATCGTCTTTCATTGTGAAGTCAAAGACGTTATTAAAGGCACCTTCTTCTGTGTCGATGCTATTGTAAGCAAAGACTTTCGAAAGAGATTGCAAGGCCAATGGGGTTCCGTCTTTTGCCGCATCGGCGCCGCTTTCTTTCCATTCTTTGGGAATGTAATTCAGCAAATAGCCGGGCTTTGTCATTTTGGATTTGATTTGTGAACCGTCTTGAATCAAAGTCATGGAAATGGAATGATTCGTTCCGGTGACATCGCCCTTAATTTGGTTAAAAATCGTGTTGTTTTTTGGCTGTGTGGTGCTGAAGTCAGCTTTGAAATCGCTGGTAAGACCAAATTTCTCTTTGTAATTTTCGTTGATGAATTTGACCCAAGCAGGGAAGGCATCCTTCATACGCGAAGAGTTGGCAATGACGGTAAAAGATTTTCCGTTAATTTCTTCGACGGCTTTCTTGTAGAGTTCTTCCTCACCCATCTTTTCTGCTTGATTGATGATCTCTTGAACGGGATTCGTTTTTACCTCGGGTTCGTTTTTTTGACAACCGGATAACGCTCCTCCAAGTAGGGCTACAAGGCCTACCAAAGCGAGCTTGTTTACATGCTTCATGTTTTTGTTTACCTCCTACACATGATGCTTATGTAAGCAAAAGGAAAAACCTACGGATGTATGGACTTTTCCTTTGCTTTTTAACTGCGACTAGTATAGAAGAAAGCGGTTACATTGTCAATAAACAGTAAATTCTA
>CADAUN010000137.1 GCA_902791085.1 uncultured Erysipelotrichaceae bacterium
ACAAACCAAATGTTTTGAGGAATTAACAAACGGCCATCTTTAATGTGTTTCGGATCGTTTGGCTGCGGAGCAGCGACCAAATTAATGTTCCACTCGGCAACGTTAGGCATTTCCATGATGGACAAGAATTCAGCGAAATAATATTCAATACGAGCCAAGTTCATTTCGTCGAGAACGATTAAATTGATGTCATCCCGATAAGTGGCTTCATAAACGGCACGCAAGAATTCGGTTTCCGTGAATTTGTGCGTGAAATCATTGTAATAACCAAGCAATTCGGAACGATCTCTCCAAGAAGGCTGAACCGAACAAATGGTAGCGTTGTGTTGAAAGAAACGTCCTAAAGCATATGGCAAAGAAGTTTTGCCAGTACCGGAGATACCTTCCAAAATAATGATTTTGCCTGTACCCATAGCAGCAAAGAACACACGGATGGTATCAATGGTATAGTAGAGCCCCATTTGGGAAGCAGCGAAATTCCGGAATCGTTCGCAGATCCCTTTTAAATCAATGGATTCCGCATCTGTCGGCAATTGAGTATGTAACGAATATCCTTCGTATTTTTGGTCGACCAAAGTCAAACGGGGGAAACGGACTTCTTCCGTATCCGGTTTCTTTTCTTCTGTTTCCTTATCTTCGTTCTCCGTCGTATTTGCCTTCGCGTCAGGAGCTACGTTAGCTGCCCCCATCGAATGTACTTGCAATCCTAAAATACGATCTTTTTCTTGAATGGTTTGATAAAGTTCAACGTTTAATTTTTCGACTTCTTTGCGTAACCGTTCCTCATTGGCTCCTGCCCGACGGAAGCGAACGTATTTACGAATGAGCCAGAAAAGCAAGAATAACAAACCGCCGATCAAAGCGATAAACAAAATGGCAAATAAGACAAAGAAGAACCAGCCAGCCCCACCGAATTTCGGCGAATATTGCGTATATAAAGAATGGTAATAGCTGAATTCGCCTGGAACGGGTGCCCATGGCATTGCCCAACGCATATTGAACCATAAGCCAAGGTTTTGGAAAAAGGCGACAATCATTTCTTTTAAGTATTCAAAATAAGCAGACATGGTGAACTCCTTTTTCTCGCTTAATCAACAAGCGGTTGTACAAGGCCTTGGAAGCCTAATCCTAAGGTGAAGTGGCCTTCTCCGATGCTGTCAATCATATCTAAATCCCAGCCCTCAAGATAAATGGTGACGACCAAACGCGATGAAACTCCCGCTTTTAAAGCCAATAAGGGATGCATCGTATTGGAATCATATTGCCCTGCCCCTTCAGGGATAGAAAGATCCGCTAATGTGTAAGTTGTCTCTTTGGCAAAAGAAAGCCCTGCTGCTTCGCTTTTTTCAAGATTGAAGGGGGCAATTCCAGCGCGGTGTGTGGCAACAAAAGAAGAATGGGTGTCGCTGCTAGGAAGAATATCCGCAGTCGGTGCTTCGTCATAAATTAACGGATCATCATCGGAATATTCGCCGTAGACGACTTCTTTGCCATCCAAATCATCATAATATCCATCGCCGTTCAAGTCGAGCGCACCGCCAAAAACGGTGGTTGAACCAACGCTGGCGTTAGGTTCCCAAATCAAGAATCCCATAGAGGAATAGAATGATACACGGCAGGCGTTGACAATGTGATCCAATTCTTCGGCTGTAACGTTTTTTAACGCAGCTGCGGTTGTCGCGTTTAAATCATGCAATGGTTTCGCGTAACAATGATTCGCATCAAGGAAGAGATACATGTCCCGATTGGATTTCAAAAAGAATTCGAATTGGTAATAACCGCTTTGGGCGACGTAGATTTGGTGCGGTTTGTCTTTGTCCGCATAGGCGCGGCGCAACACGGGGAAATCCGTTTCGGGATTGGTGTCTTCGTTAAGCCAAAGGCTTTGATAATTCGAAGAAAGGTCATGCAAAACGGAATTCGGCCGATAACGCGAGAAATGGGTTTCTAAGATTTCGTCATTCACATCGCGGTAATAGTCGTAATCTCCGTCATTGTTTTTTAAACCAATCTCGAAATCCGCCGCATCACGGATGGAGAAATCAAGCTGGGATACCTTTGCGTGTTCCGATACCTCAAACCAAGCATAGGTGCTGGTAACAGAGGCTGCAAACGTCAAGCCAAAAGACAAAATGCCAGCCAGAAATAGATTCCGGTTGGACATGATCGTTTTGGTTTTTCGCGTATGACGTTTTGCCATAAATATCCTCAAAGATTGTTGGCGGCAGCGAATGTCATGGTGAATGTAAAAGAGGCGCCTTCCGGCGCTTGACCATAACATTCTGGATCCGCGCCTTCTAGCCACACCACCACGGTGTAACGCATCGCTTGTCGCGCCAAAAGAGTGACAGCCGGTCGGTCGAAGATCTGCATGTTCCCCTCAAATTCTTCGCAATAACCATGATTGCCATCGTAGTCATAACGCGCCATTCGTAATCCATCGACGGTGGAATAATCGCTTAAGCATTCGCGATAATCTTCTGCCCCGCCAGGATTGGTGCCTTGGCTATGTTGATTGGCGCTTGCGTAAACAGTAAAGGCTTGTGTCTCCTCTTCTCCTTCCGCAGTGCATACGTTCTCAAACAAGGCAACCCGTAAGTATGAATAAGGTTGGACGGCATAGTTGGTGGGGGAAGTGTAATTGTCAATTGCCATCGATACGTTATAAGAAATGGAATCGGCTGCTGAAGAATTGATGGCATAGAAGGTATAGACCAAGGCCAGATTAGTGGACTTGCCTTCTTCGCCCGGCAAAGTGCGGGAAAAATTATGAGAGCCATCCAATTCTTCTTCGCCTTTTAACGCGTCGACGTAAGACAACACATCTTTGGCGGTGGTTACATAAGCGTTCTCTAACCCGCTGGCAACCAGCAAATCACTCGGTGTTCCAGCGGATTTGTGTTCGCTTAATTTTAAATTTTGCGAGATGGTCTGTTTGTCTAATCGAATGGTGAATTGTCCCGAAACGCGACCTAAAAAGGCGATGATGCCAAGCATCAAGGTTCCGACGGCGCCGACTGATGTCACAATCAGAGCAACACGCTTCTGCTTTTGACGACGGGCGTAACGACGAGAAGTATCGCTAGGCGAAGGATCCGAAAAGGAGTCCTTTTTCTTAGCGTTTGGCTTCTTTTGCTCCGGCGTAGAAGCTTGTGAGGAATCAGTAGGCTTTGCCGTGGATTCGTCGATGTTTTGGGGATTCGATTCTTCCAAACGAAAAGACCTCCATCAAGGGATGTGGATATGAAGAAAAACCACTCCATGTCTGGCTTTTCCTCAAGCGTTCGAAGTGTTTCTTCATGCCACTTCTCAGAATCCAAGATGAACGGTTGAGTTATGCAGACGAGTCACCCTAAGGAACAAAAAAACGATGTCAGCTCAGTTGCCCACAAAGCAGATATCTTTTGCTTTGTTCCGCGGTAACTGGCTGCCATCTTCCTAGAGAAGGCCCTTTAGCTTTGCGTCGCCAGATTTCTCTGACTTTGCGTTTCTCGTGAGATTATTATGAAATTCCAAAACAATGTTGTCAACAAAAAAACGCAGCTTTTTATAGCCGCATTAGGTACGAAAAGAAAGCGTAAATCTCTTTACTTTTTATCAGGATCAGAAGAATCTTTTTTCGCTGCTTCTTCCGCCATCATTTCCCGCATGATTTCTTCACGGGCTTCTTTCTTAGCTTGTTCGGCGATGGCTTCTTGTTCTTGATCGGTCAAGTTCGATTGGCGACGTGCCGCCACGATAACTAAGTAAATGATGTCTAAGGCAAGAATTAAGAAGATGGGAATCAAAACAATTAATAAGAAGTTTGTCGGATTGTTTTGTAACCAACCAATAAACGGACCATTCTTTTCTAAATTTGCCTGATAAGCATTAGGAACATCATTAGGGTCGTTAAAGGTCACGATGACCAAAATCGAGGTCACCAAGACAAAAACAACAATCGCCAATTCCACAACGCCGGCAATGATGAGACCAATCTTCTTCTTTTTACTCATATACGAATGTGAACTTTTGTTCAACTGTGCCGATTATAACGCGCGTGGAAGAATTAGAAAAGGGCTTTTCTTGTACGAAAGGTGTGTAT
>CADAUN010000138.1 GCA_902791085.1 uncultured Erysipelotrichaceae bacterium
CAGGCAACCAGCCTACTTCTCATGGTTTTCCTGTTATAAGTGATATAACATTTATATAACACTTATGATTGTTTATCACGAATCTGTTCGTACTTTTTTAGATCAATGCTTGCTTACGAAACCGGGTGAGAAAGACATTTCGGACATCGTGGCCGAGGATATGTGCAAACACTCTCTTACCAGTTTTGGCGCATCGCAAAAAGAAGCATGGAAAAATTCCTTGCCCGCCATGGCTAAGGTATTAGAAAAATCTGATATCGATCGTGAAGTGGAAGTGGCCATTGAATATAAGCCCTCTATCAGCAAAGACCGGATTGATTTTCTGTTATGCGGGACCGACAACAACGGCAAACGAAATGTGGTTGTTGTAGAGCTCAAGCAATGGTCTGACGCCAATCGTAGCAATAAGCCCGA
Source organism: uncultured Erysipelotrichaceae bacterium (assembly GCA_902791085.1). Classification (GTDB taxonomy): domain Bacteria; phylum Bacillota_I; class Bacilli_A; order RFN20; family CAG-826; genus UBA4951. The sequence continues at coordinate 415 of CADAUN010000138.1, forward strand.
TTTTGTTTTTACGAATGGTGGCGGTGGCTTGGGCGATTATTGGCATCCTTCTTATCAAGCCGGCAATTACATCAACATCATGCGGAACTTCAACGCCTATATTCAAGATCAAAAAGTGGGTATGCATGCTTGCTCTTATTTGCATAACATGCAAGAAAAATTCTCTTCTTTTTTGGATGACGTCCGCCTTTTTCCTTTGGTGGAATCCGCCCCTGCTTATTTGCAAGGGGACGCACAAAAGTTACAAGAATTTTTAGAAAAATATGTGAGCAAGCCTTATCGTAGCGAACAAAATCCGGGCTTACTTTATGAAATCGACAACAGCGAACTTCGCCCTTCTGGCCAACTGGCAGACATGTTGACTTCCGCTTTGCAAGGGAACGAATTCTTTTCTTATGATGAAGGACAGGCGAATGCGGTGGCCACAATCGTGAGTACCGTACGGCATTGCCTTTATTATCGTCAGAAGAAAACCATTATCATTCAAGGTGGCCCCGGATCAGGAAAATCTGTTGTGGCATTACGCGCTATGGGACAATTGATCTCTGGCACAAAACACGAAAAGAAACTGACTTGCGCCTATGTAACGGCTAACGCCGCGCCAAAAAATCTTTATAAACAAGAGCTAATCGGCGGTAATTATAAAAAGGCGGCCTTAAAAGAGCTCTTTAAAGACCCATCTAGTTTTGTTCGGTCGCGCGAGAATGATTTTGCTTGCTTATTCGCCGACGAAGGACACCGGGTATATAACTACGCTGCGGGAAGTCATGGCATTTCTAAAGAGGGGCCAAATGCAATTGAATTAATCATCCGCGCTGCCATGGTATCGGTATTCTTTGTGGACGATGATCAGCAAGTCACCGTTTATGACTATGGGACCATTGACCATATTAAACAAGCGGCGTATCGCGAACATTCAGAGGTTATCATGGGGGACGAGTTGAAGTTAACAAGCGAATTTCGTTGCCTTGGTGGAGAGGATTATATGCGTTTCATTCGCGGATTCTTGGGCTATGAAAAAGCAATCCCCTATGTCTTAAAGCCTCACCAATATGATTTTCGCGTCTTTGATTATGCGGCAGATATGCGAGAAGAAATTCGAAAACGTGACGAGGAAGAAAAGCAAAAACACCTTTCATCAGGTTTTTCTTTGGCAGCGTCAGGAAAATGTCGAATGGTGTCTGGTTACACTTTCGATTGGAAAACAAAGAAATCAAGGCGAGAAGATCCAGGATACGACATCGCTTTGGATGAGGACACAAACAAACCTTTTTATGCAAAGTGGAATTTGTTCTTGCAAAGCGGAGGAGAGGGATATTCGTGGTTGGATGATCCCGATTCCGTGGAAGAAGTGGGTTGTATCCACACTTGCCAAGGATTGGACATGCCTTATTGCGGAGTCATCATTGGAAAAGACATGACCTTCGATAAGATTCAGCATCGCTTGGCGTTTCATCAAGATACTGGTGTGACTACGGATACGGCAAGTGGCATTCATCAATCGTCCACCTCTCTAGAATTAGCAACCCGATTAATTCGTAACACCTATCACGTGTTATTGACGCGTGGGATGAAGGGCACTTATGTTTATTGTGAAGACCGCGCTTTGCGGGATTATTTAAAATCTTTGTTACATTAAAGAGGGATTTCAATGGATAGTATCAAAACGTTGCAAGAGGAACTAGAAGCTTTTAATCAAGAAAGAGACTGGGATCAATTTCATACGCCTGCCAATTTAGCCAAAAGCATCTCCATCGAAGCAGGAGAATTGTTGGAATGTTTTCAATGGGATGAAACGCATTACGACATCGAAGATGTGAAAGAAGAACTCGCGGATGTTTTGGCCTATTCTTTGCAACTTGCTACCAAGCTCCATCTTGATATCAAAACCATCGTCGAAGATAAAATGGAGAAGAATGCGAAAAAATATCCGGTCGAAAAATCCAAAGGCCGCGCGGACAAATACGATAAGCTTTGAGATTTTGTTTTTGCTCTCCAAGCGGAATTTTTCTTGCAGTTCTAGTCTTTTGCTTCTAGGTTAAAAGCATGGCAAAAAAAGTAATCATTATTGGGGCCGGATTATCTGGTCTCACTTCGGGCATTTATTGTCGCGATAATGGCTATGACGTTGAAATTTACGAGAAAAACCCTTCTCCCGGCGGGGAATGTACCGGGTGGTATCGTGAAGGGATGTATATCGATGGTTGTGCCCATTGGATTGTTGGCACGAATCCAAAATCGGATTTGTTTCCTTTGTGGAAACATGTCGGTGCTTTTGACGAACATACTCACATTTATCCGGCCGAATATTTGACGGTATTTCAAACTCCTCATGGTGATTTTTCTTTTGATGCTGACTTTCCGCAATTGGAGAAAGAAATGCTTCGTCGTTATCCGGAAGATGCCAAACCCATTCGGAAAATGTTTCGCACCATTCGTCACTACCAAACGGTGAGAATCCCTGTAAAAAAGCCGCTTGAACAAATGAATCCGTTCTCTTTGCTTGCCTTCGCTCTTCCGATGATTCCGATGGCGCTAAGCATGCAAAAATATAAGCACGTCAGTTTGAACCGCTATACGGAACGGTTTCATAACCCAGATTTAGCGAATATTTTAACGCGCTTCTTAGAAGGAAATTACAATTCGCATTCTTTGTTCTATGTCTTGCAAGCCTTTGCTCGCGGTGACGCAGGAGTAGTAGAGGGCGGCAGTTTAAAAATGATGTTACGAATCGTGAATCGTTATCGTTCTTTGGGTGGAAAACTTTATCTTCATTCGCCGGTCAAAAAGATTGTCACTTCAGGGAAACGAGCCACAGGAATTTTATTAGAAGATGGGCGAACGATTATGGCAGATTATGTCATTTCTGCCGTGGATATGCATCATGCGATCTATGATCTGCTAGGAGATCAATATCAAGACGAATATTATCACCTTCGGTTCAAAAACCAGCTGGATTATCCCTATATTTCTGGATTTGTTTTGTCCTATAAAGTCTATGGCGACGTCTCTTCCTTTCCTAAGATGTATGACGTTTTGACGGATCCAATTTCGGTTTTTGGTGACACGATTAACCATTACGCGATTCGTAATTTTTCTTTTGATCCCTCGTTAAAGGGACAAGATGGCTCCACCTTATTGACCGTTCTTTTGCCCGCGCGAGACAACGTTTATACACAACTAAAACAATTGAGTCAAACCGATTATCTAATCAAAAAGAAGGAACTGGGCGAAATCTTCCGCCAAGAAATTGCCAAAGCCTATGCCATTCCGTTAGATACCATTCGTTGCCTTGATGTCACTGCCCCATTGACTTACGAACATTATTGCAATGCCTATCACGGTTCCTATATGGCCTTCTTATCTACGGATAAATCCAAAGGGCTAATGAGCAATGGTCGGTTAAAAGGGCTTAATAATGTGATTCTCTCAGGCCAATGGGTTATGCCTCCAGGTGGATTGCCTGTTGCTCTCTTTGTAGGCAAGCACGCTGCAGCGAAAGTTTGCCGACTAGATCATCGTAAATTCCTGGATCTCACGGATTACCATTCTAAGAAGAAAAGATCGTGAAGCATTCGGCTTGCTCTCTACG
>CADAUN010000139.1 GCA_902791085.1 uncultured Erysipelotrichaceae bacterium
ACTATTCTACCTCAAAAGGGCGTTCTATCAGTAGACATGTAAAACAGAGCCGATTAAAAAAAGAAAATCTCCCTATTTAAGGGACGTCTACTTAGCCGGCCTCATTGCTGATGCTAGACGAACTAAAACGGATGAATATCCGATGATTGAGGCATGGATGGTAGCCACTGAGCCCTCAAAAGAAATAATTCAGTGGGATAGGCGATGCGATGTCGTTAATCCTAAGGAAACAGCAATATCCTTTTATTGCCAAGATCCTGGTTTCCAACCTATATTGAATAATCCGCAGAATTATGTGGAAAAATTATCTCAATATGGACAAGTTATAGGGTTAGATGCTTCTCCTTATGACAACATGCCACTTGTTGTTCAAAAGAGTCAAATATTTCTTAATTTAGCGTGCACATATTATTATGGCTCAAAAGGAATAAAAATAATTCCTAACGTTAGACTAGGAGATAATAGGACATTATTTTCATTGGAAGCATACCCAAAACATACGCTTATTGCTATCGGAACCCACGGATTCACTAAAATATTAGAAAATAGGCATGTATTTGCCGAACAAGTCAATAAAATAGTGGATGAGCTAGAACCAGCTGGAATTTGCGTCTATGGTCCAGCATCCGATGAAATATTTGGCTATGCCAAATCAAAAGGAATTCCTATTTATCAATATGATTCCTATACAATGAAAGAAAACGCTAAAGATAAAAAGCGCAAACTTTCTAGGGAAAGCAAAGATGAAGGGTAAAAATTCTTTGTTTTCTGGTAAAATGCGTTCGGCATCAGGAAACATATCGTTCATGCCTAAAAAAGGCCCGAAATCTGAATTTGCGAAATTCATTGCTAATAGATCGGACATAGACCCTAATGGTATGTATGACGTGATTGCACATGGTAACTGGAGGGCTATTGAAATACATTCTGGAGGGAAAGACATATTAATCAATTCTAGGCAAGCAGCTAAATTGATTAGGAAACAACCAGGATTTAAAAAAGCTAAAGCAGTTAGATTATTGTCTTGTAAAACTGGTGCTCACCCAGAAGGATTCGCCCAACATCTTGCTAATGCGCTAGGCAAACCAGTGTATGCTCCGAACATGACCATTCATTCGTATCCAAACGGAACGTATTGGATATCGGATAATGGCAAAAGAGGAGAATTTGTGAAATTTGTTCCAGGAGGAGTAAAACATGGAAGAAAATAAATACATATGCCCAAAATGTGGCTCTGAGATGATGGCTGTTTATGAAAAGCCGGCTTTGAATTTAACTTGTCCTAGATGTGGATGCAAAATCGCTACAACTAAATGGGAAGATATTGATTTGGATGACACAACATACAAAATCTTTTTAAAACCCAATTGCAGCCCTAACGCTGAATCAATAAAATTCATTTCTAGAATAACAGGTCTTAATTTTATTAATTCAAAAAAATTGTTTGAAAATGGCGGCTTATTATTTGAAGAAAAAGCGGTCGAAATTAAAAAACGAAAGATTGATTTGGACTTGAACAATATAAAGTACACCATTGAACCGATGTTCCCATATTAGAACTTGCTATTTATAAATAAACTCTTAATTGCGCGCAAGAGATGGCTTAGTCCGTTATTTTCTAGCCGCTCTAGGGGGTTGCTTCTTATAAATTTGGCTTTGACTCATTTTCAAACGAGACGTTACCTCAAGCGAAAACAATAAGAATAGTCGCCCTCTTTTTAAGCAAAATCAAAAACCTGTTCGATAGAAAAAAGCACCCCAAATCCTAGCACGTAGGGAAAGAGGTGCTTTTATTCTGGCTTTAAAACGGCGTCCTAAATTCTTTTGCTTCCGATTTATACAATCGTTTTAACAAACGAATAAGAAGGCCGATAATACGCGCTTCTTCCATCTTGCCATAATCCGTCCATTTCAAAATGGTTCGGAGAAATGGCAATTGGTTCCTCTTCTTGGCAATGGAACGGCCCAAGAAGATTCCGATTGCTGACGGTTAAAGTCAATCGAAGTTGATTGTGGCCGCGTTTAGCAAAGGGAGCTAAATCCAACTCTTGTTTCCATAATAGCTTCCCTAAAGAATGTTCAGAAAGAGAGACTTCTAATTCTTGGAAACGTCCGGGGATAGATAAAACCACGTTAGGATTCTTTAATTCCAGATCTTGTTCTAAGATGATGTCGCCACGGAAGAAGGGGTAACCATCTTCAATCAAGGAATGGATTTCTTTCTTTTGTTTATCGAGATAGAAATGTTCTCCTAATAATACCCCGGGAGTTTGGCCAGGTTTAAATTCACCAAAGACGCCGAAGTCACCTTGGAGATAAATCGATTCGATGTTGCTATCGTAAGTCAAACAATTCCTCACCGATTCTGTTCCTTCTCCAAAAAGCACATCATAGACCTCTTGCTTTTGGAAATAAGAGAAACGAATCACAATTTCGTTCTTGCCAACTTTTAGTGCTGGGAAGATGTCGTAAGAAAGCAAGGACTTTTCTTCAGGGGCGCTTCCCTTTTGAATCAAAGGCATTCCGTTACAGAAAACTGCAAGATTTTTCGCTTTTTCAACATACAAAAGACAATGGGTAGGAAGGGAATGGATATCGCATTCATAACGAAGATATAGCTCGCCTTCGTAACGATCGTGAAGCAATTTATTAAATAAGCCCATGTCAGAATAAGGAGCCGAGAAATGGATGCCGTCTTGCGAATAAGACACCATATCTAAAGTCAGATAGTTTTCAGGGGTACCGACCACACGGAAAAGCGGTCCTAAATTCACTTTTTCACGAGGTGGGAGAGCAAGACATTTTTCCGAAGAGAAAGAAAGAAGACGAGATTCCCCTGAGGCAAGAGTGAAAGTCAAAGGCAACACAGTTTCTTTCTCACTTTCAATATCGTAAGAACGGAAGGAAGAAGCGCCTTCTTTTTCTACCGATAAAGTGGTGGCTTTCTCACTGACATTCGTAACAAACCAGAATTCCTTCCCTTCTTTGTCTTTGCGGAAGGTGGAACGGACTGATGCATTGGGTTTGACACGGAAAGGCATGGCTTGGACGAGTTCATCCCAAGTGATGTTGCTCTTTAAATAAGGATAGTCATAAGGTTTTCCTTCTAAATAGGACGGCTTACCATCTAAAAGAAGCACCTTTCCTCCGTTTTTGACATATTCATGTAACAGAGATTCAAATTTCTTTCCCATGGTGTAGCAACGGGGGAATACCAAATAAGAATAACGACATTTGCCTACGACTAAGGCACTTCCTTCTACATGAGCGTGGCCTTCCATTACCGTTTCATCGAGGAGGTGATACGGAATTTGAGCAGAGGAAATGCGTGTGATTGCCTCCACCAGTTTTTGATCTAGCTCACCGATTCCCCAAGAAGGCAAGTCCTTCCGCATTTTGAGGTAAGCACTACGGATGGGATGGAATAAACCGACCGGAGCAATCTCTTCCGATTCCGCTAGAATTTTTCCTAAAGCAGCAAAATAGTCATTAAAGTACTTAAAATCTTTTTTGACCCAAGGATTGACTGACGAATAATGGGCAGGGTAATCCCGTTTTCTTTGTCCGCGTTCGTCATAAGGCATCAAATGAAGACACATGAGATTTACTCCGCCTGCCATCAACGCTTCGGCAATACGTTTCAATTCCAAGGGGGTAACGTCCCATCCGCAGCAAGCAAATTCTTCGGCTAAGACTTGCTTCTTTCCCAATTGAGAAGCCACGGATCCAACTTGTTTTGGGGTAAGATCGAAAGGAACATTTCTTCCGAGCCAATCCACTCCGGGTATATCCTCGTATTCGTAAAAGGAAGAGATGCCTGCGCAGCACATCATTTGCGACTGTAAAGAACTTTCCTCGCAATAATGCCCTGTCAGTTGATAACCGTTTTTATGGCACCAATCATCGATCTTCTTGGCCCAATTTTGTAACATGAGGTGTTGCATCGATAACCAATAACGATAACGGAATTCCTCATATCCTTCTTTTTCTTCAAATAG
>CADAUN010000140.1 GCA_902791085.1 uncultured Erysipelotrichaceae bacterium
CCAAGAACGATTTCGAATGGTCCAGAAGTAACGCCATAAAGCATATAAAACGCCAAAGATGCAAAGCACGACCAAAAAGAAGAAAGAGACCAAACCCATTAAACATAAGCTGATGGCAAGAGTAATGGGTTTTCGTTCTCGAATCACTTTTTCGATGCCAAGCAATATCCATGGGACGACGGCGGTAGCGGACACCACAGAAGGAAAGCCCACCATGAAATTTAAATAGCCATTGAAGGCAAAAGCCAATCCCGCTAAGCGGGAGGAAGTCTCCTTCATGCCTAAATATTTGCCATAGGCACGCATTCCTAATGCCCCTACCACCCCTTTGGAAAAGGTTGCCAAAACATAAGTTTGCGGAATCCATGCCCGAGGAAAAATCAGGCAGATCAACAAGAACGGATCAAACAGGCCATAATACGAATTCGATCCAATATTATCCGTACCTAAGTAGGTATCCGTACCATAAAGTTCAAATATGCCAGTCCGAAAGAATTGATGCCACGTATCCCAAAAAGAATGAGCAAAGGTCACATATTGTCCCGTGTAATCGGTCCAAGGATAAAATTGTGTAAAATGATTGGTGACCAAAGAATAAACGCACCACAGCATTCCTAGGACAAAAACAAACAATCCATAATAAAACAAAGAATGGATGTCAAAAAGCCAAGGGGCATGTTCATGCCACCACGAAGAAGAGCGAGGCTTATGTTCTTTCTTGACACGTAAGGACGCTAAAGTGATGTTGGAATCAGATTCGGAGTTTGCCATCATTCCTCCGTTGCCGAAGCGGCACTCGCAGTAGGCGAGTCGCTTTCTTGCGTTGTTTTTTCTTCTTCCGTAGTTAACCCAATGACATCGCTCGCCGATACGGCAAAGGCAATACCTTGTCCTTTCGTGGCTAGCCCAGCCATGTTATAGATTGCCGTTAAAACGGAGTCTTTAATGGTCTTAGGAACCAAGATCATCACAATTTGCTTTTCAGGCGTTATGACAATGCCGAAGAATTTTTCCATCTCTTTGTTGCCGGTTCCATGGGCATTTAACACCGTTCCTCCACGCGCACCTGCTCCTTTTGCCGCTTCCATGACTAAGTCTGCATAGCCGTTGTTCACGATGGCAAAAATGGCCTCGTAATTTTCTTTCGCTTTGATTTCTTCCATAGGTGGAACCTCCTTTGGCGCTTCGTTGCCATCACGCTGGTTAGCTAAAAATTTATAAGCGGCTTTCCCGATCAACGCCTCCACTGCAAGCAACATGGAAACGCCTTTGGCGTATTTCGATGCTTCATAACGTTGCTCTAGCGCTTCTTTAATCTCAGGATATGAGGAATAGCGAATCGGAGCAAAAATCACTTGCTTTTCTTGGTTTGATAATCCAAAAACATTATAGAGATCGCTAGAGGCGGTACCGTTGCCATGGCAAACATAAGCTGCACTGACGCCTTGATCCGTCAAATTTTTCACGATTGCAGAAGCTTGGCCGCTATTCACGACGGTAATCAAGAAGTAAAGCCGTTCCGTGACTTTGGTTTTTTCTTCTTTTGCCTCGTTGTTTTTGAGGTGTTCAAGATGCTTTTCTTCTCTTATCTTATGAAACCAGTTCATGCTTGAGCCTCCCCAAAATGAATGATTTCGCCATCGTTTTGTTCAAAGAAGTGCTTACGGGCTTTGCGGTCAAGCAACGCACGCTTAATCCGGGCGATAAGACCCATTAACTGCACGACAATCAAAGGCATTAAGGCAATCATGGCAACGCAACCAAAGGCATTTTCATAAATGGAATCAGAGATCGCGGTCTCATTCCATCCCGCTAATTTGCCATTTCCATATGCGAAACCGGTAACAAAAGGCATAACGAAAGTCGAAGCCATCGGGCCAGAAGCAACGCCGCCTGAGTCAAATGCCATTGCGGTATAAATCTTAGGAACGAGGAAAGTTAATCCTAATGCAAGAATGTAGCCGGGAACCAAATAATAAAGGATGGAGAAATGATAATAGGCGCGAACCACAGCCAAAGCAACGCCGCCGCCAACGGCAATTGCCATCACTGCTAATACCATGCTGCTTCGAATGGTGCCTTCTGAAACCGTTTCGATTTGTTTGACCAAAATGTGAACCGCCGGTTCAGCAACCACACCAAATAAGCCAAATAATCCGCCGATAAGGATGGCAATCCATAAATTTCCTGGCGTTTGCAAGCCTAATCCCATGCCAATGGATTGAGCGGCAGACAAGAAACCAATATTGACCGCGCTTAAGAAAATGACCAAGCCAAGGTAGGCATAAATCAAATTGATAAAAATCTTTAAGAAAGGTTTCCAACGGACGTGAACAAAAACGAAATTATAAATCACAAAGAAGAGAAAAATCGGTAATATGGCAATCCCGACTTCTTGTAATTCGCTAAGAATCGTGTGACCGGTGATATGACCAAAAGCTTGCCAAAAAGAAGGCCAATCCGTTGCGGTCAGAATTTCGTTTGACTCATAACGATAAAACATCGAATCCACATCCATGAATAACGACATCACCATCACCGTTATAATCGGGCCAACCGAAGCTAAGGCGGTTAAGCCAAACGCGTCGTCGCCACTTTGATCACCGGAAGATTTTGAAGCGGCCAAGCCGGCGCCAAAAGCCAAAATAAAAGGAACAGTAACCGGGCCGGTTGTCACACCGCCAGAATCAAAAGCGATGGGTAAGAATTTTGGATTCACAATACCCGCCAAGGCAAAAACCAATGCATAGAAACAAATGAACATGATGTTCAAGCTTTTGCGGAACAAAATACGCAACACGCCGAACACCACAAATAAGCCAACACCGACTCCGACTCCGCAAATCAACAACGTTTCGTTCCATTGAATTTGAGTGGCCATGACTTTTAAGTCCGGCTCAGCAACCGTCACCAAAACGCCGATGATAAATGTCATGGCGATGACTAAAAACAAACTTTTGTGTTTGAATAATGACTCACCGACCAAAGAGCCAATCCGTGACATGGACTCATCGATACCTACATTAAATAAAGCTAAGCCAAAGCCAACTACCAAAGCACAAAGCCAAAAGCCCAAAAAAGTCATCGCAGTGAAGTCAGGAATGATACGAGCGATGAAAAGAATCGTGACCACAACGGCGATTGGTAAAATGCTAAGATAACTTTCGACCAGTTTCTTAGCAAAAGAGGACAAAGCGTATTTTCCACCGCTATTCTTTTTTGTGTTTCGTTTCGTTTTTGCCATGGTTGCCTTTTACTTTCTGAAGAGAAGAAGTTCCCTCTCCTGCCATTAATTTCTTAAAAGAAGCAGGAATTGGGCAGTTGATTTTGTATTCTTTTTGATTTAACGGATTGATGAAATCAAGTTCATAAGCGTGCAAGCCCAGTCGTTTTAAAGGATTTGAGGGTTCACCATAACGATCATCGCCAATCACATAATATCCTGCATGGCCAAGTTGCACCCGAATCTGATTCTTTCGCCCCGTTTCAATCGTAACATCTAATAAAGCATAATGACGATTGGCCACAATCTTTCGGTAATTTGTGATGGCTTTTTTCCCTTCGGAAGGGTGATGAGTCACATAAACGGAAAAAGTCTTGTCTTGGGCTAAATAATCCACCAAGTGGCCGCGTTCGGGAATATCAGCAGGCTCTACAATGGCATAATAACCACGTTTTTTCACAATCTCCTGCCAGTGATTTTGCAATGCTTCTCGCACTTCCCATTTCTTGGCAAAAACCAATACGCCAGAAGTGTCTTCATCCAAACGATGAACGACAAAAATACGGGCGTTACGGTCCTTTTGGGTCACATAGTCACTCACCAAGCGATAGGCGGTTCTTCCTTTTTCTCGATCTGAGGCGGTCGACAAAAGACCACTCGGCTTATTGATGGCAATCAAATCGTCATCCTCATAAAGAATGGGCAAATCATGACGCTCATGTTTGGCGATAGGACGATA
>CADAUN010000141.1 GCA_902791085.1 uncultured Erysipelotrichaceae bacterium
TCGGTATTTCTTCGTTTTCCGATTTTTGCAGAGAGAATGCCTTAAGCGTGGAAGTCTTTTTTCCAAATGTAGCTTAAAACGAGCGGTCCTCGTTTCGAAGAACAATAAGGTAGCCCAAGACTCTCGGCTGCCTTTTACTTTTTCGCTAGTTTAATGCCGTTCTTTTTCAAAAATCAAAAATTTAAGAGGTTTTCAACCAAAAAATAAGACTCACCACATTTAGAAATAAATCTATTTTGCAGTGAGACTTTTTTATCGCCTATCATTTCAATTCACGAAGTTGGTCAGTTATCATATCACTCAATTCAAATGAGCCATCATTTAAAATATTGAGTCTATTCTTAATTTTGGTAATTAACTCTTTTAATTCATCAAGATGTTCTTTTGCTATTATGCTATTAAATCTACAAGCTTCATCTTCATCAAATTCATAGAATGAGCTATATAATGCAGAAGCTTTTTCATTCCACTCATTTAACTCCAAATCATTTTTACTAGCGCTAAATACATCTTTAACAATTGGTCCAATTAAAAATCTAATTCCAATTTTAATGTTTTCGTTTTTACTTACTCCATCTATTGGGTACATATCAAACATATAATCATTGTAGTTTTAACCACTATATAAAGAAAAATAGCCGATATTTTGGTATCGACTATACTTAACTCTAATGGTCGGAACGGTGGGATTTGAACCCATGACCCCTACCACCCCAAGGTAGTGCACTACCAAGCTGTGCTACGTCCCGAGCGACAACTATTATAACCACATTTTGCCGCTGTGTCTTTAGTGAAGAATAAAACTCTTTCGATTATACTTGTTTCGTTATGGACAGCAGAAAGTACATTATCGTCAAAGGGGCACGTGAAAATAACCTGAAAAACATCGATGTCTCCATTCCTAAAGAGACCTTAACGGTATTCACGGGATTGAGTGGATCAGGAAAATCAACATTGGCTTTTGACACCATTTATGCGGAAGGGCAACGTCGTTATGTGGAATCTCTCTCGCCCTACGCTCGTCAATTTTTAGGCGGAGTGGATAAACCGGATGTCGATTCTATCGAAGGATTGTCTCCGGCGATTTCTATCGATCAAAAGACTACCTCTCATAATCCTCGTTCCACAGTTGGGACAGTGACAGAGATTTATGATTTCCTTCGTCTTCTTTTTGGACGTGTTGGCGTTCCTTATTGCCCGAATCATCATCTTCCGATTGTCGCTTTTTCTCCTACGGCAATGACCGATATGGTCATGCAATATCCGGAGGGAACCAAATTACAGATTCTTGCCCCCGTTGTTCGTCACGAAAAAGGCTGGCACAAAGATACGCTTGATAACATCAAAAAGCGGGGATTTGTCCGCGTTCGGGTGGATGGGCAATTCTATTTGCTAGAAGAAGTGCCTGAGCTTGATAAGAATAAGCGTCATGACATCGATATTGTTGTTGACCGCATCGTGGTCAAAAACGAAATCCGTAGCCGTGTGGCAGAAGACGTCGATTTGGCACTTGATTTTGGCCATGGCGATTTAATCTTGCATACCGAAGAAGGGGATCGATTGGTTTCTAGCCATCACACTTGCCCCATTTGCGGTTTTTCTGTTCCTAAATTAGAGCCACGTCTTTTCTCTTTCAACGCTCCTTTGGGATATTGCCCAACTTGCCACGGCTTAGGCATTTCGCGTAACGTTGCCGAAGACTTGCTTGTTCCGGACCCCTCTTTAACCATTGATCAAGGAGCAATTCGTTTTTATAAAAACACGGTAAATACCTCTAATCTCGAATGGCAAGAATTTAAATTCTTATTGGATTCTTATCATATTCCGACGGATGTTCCTTATTCGAAATTGACCGATAAGCAACGGCATATCATCTTATATGGATCCGATAAGGAATTAGACCATACTTTAACTTCGGTAAACGGAAACGTCGTGCATAAACGCGGATATATTGAAGGTGTGAAAACCATGATTGAACGCCGTTACGCGGCTTGCACTTCGAAATGGATGCTCCCATATTACGAATCTTTCATGCGTGATAGCGAATGTCCTACATGCCACGGGGCGCGTCTAAACGAAGCTGCATTATCCGTTCAAGTCAATGGATTAAATATCGATCAAGTCACAAGATTAACGATTCGAAAACTTTTGGCATGGATCGACGATACGCGCAAAGTCCTTTCTCCTAACGATTTCCAAATTGCAAAGATGGTGTTGCAGGAAATCGAAAATCGGGCCAAATTCCTTTGCGATGTCGGCATTGAATATCTAACGTTAAACCGTTTGGCGATGACTTTATCGGGCGGCGAAGCCCAACGGATTCGTCTCGCCACGCAGATTGGTTCCCGCCTTTCTGGCGTTTTGTATGTTTTAGACGAACCCTCAATCGGTTTGCATCAACGGGATAACGCGAAATTGATTCACACCATGAAAGAAATGCGCGATTTAGGAAACACTTTAATCGTGGTAGAACACGATGAAGACACGATGCGCGCTGCAGATTGGATCGTTGACGTTGGACCGGGTGCCGGTGTCCATGGGGGAGAAATCGTTGTTTCAGGAACAGAAAAAGACGTGGAGAATTGCCCCAATTCCATCACCGGAGATTATTTGTCTGGCAGAAAATACATTGCGATTCCTTCCAAACGAAGAAAGGGCAATGGCAAAAAAATTGTCCTGCGTGGTTGTTCTTGCCATAACTTAAAAGACATCGACGTTACTTTTCCTTTGGGCAAATTGGTATTGATCACTGGGGTTTCCGGTTCTGGAAAATCATCCTTGATCAATGAAACGTTGGAAAAGATTTTGGCTAAGAAAATCAATCACGAAGACTGCGTTCCTGGCGCATATCGTTCCATCAGTGGTCTTTCTTATGTGGACAAAGTCGTCAATGTTGACCAAAACCCGATTGGCCGTACGCCACGTTCCAATCCGGCAACCTATATCAAATTATTTGATGATATCCGCGCCCTTTTCGCGGAAACGCCAGATGCGAAATCCCGCGGATTTGACAAAGGCCGCTTCTCTTTCAATGTTCCAGGCGGCCGTTGTGAGAAATGTCAAGGGGCAGGCGTTGTACTCGTGCCAATGAATTTCTTACCCGACGTCTATGTCAAATGCGATGAATGCGATGGCAGACGTTATAACGAAGAAACGCTTTCTTGCTTTTACAAGGGCAAGAATATTTATGATGTGCTAGAAATGCGTGTAGAAGAAGCACTGCATTTCTTTGAGAATCGTCCTCTGATTTATCGCCGCGTTAAAGCGCTTTATGACGTTGGTTTAGGTTATGTGAAACTAGGGCAACCTGCCACCACCTTATCGGGAGGCGAAGCGCAAAGAGTGAAATTAGCCAATGAATTGCAAAAGCGCCCCACGGGGAAAACCGTCTATATCCTTGACGAACCAACTACGGGCTTACATACAGATGATGTCAAACGGCTGATTGCCGTTTTAGAGAATCTCGTCGACCATGGGGATACCGTGATTGTGATCGAACATAATCTCGACATGATCAAAGTCGCCGATTGGATTATTGATTTAGGACCAGAAGGAGGCGATGGCGGTGGCACCATTGTCGCCGAAGGAACGCCAGAAGAAGTGGCGGAAAACCCCGCTTCTTATACAGGGCATTATCTGAAACCTTTGCTTGAGAAAGCCAAGGAAAAGCATCAATATGAATAAAGAAAGAAGACGGATATGAGTGGAGCAGCATGGACATTCTTAATCATAGGTTTGCTGATGGTTGGCCTTGGTCTTTTTGATTTGATTCATTATGGGCGTCCATTTTTGAAAAACCGTATGATGATCCGCCTCGAAAAGAAAGAACTTTTTAC
>CADAUN010000142.1 GCA_902791085.1 uncultured Erysipelotrichaceae bacterium
TGGTATAATATAGCACAAGGATATTTGTTCGCTTATCATAACTATCATGTGCCAACAAATCTAACTCTTATGTTTTAATGCGACTTCTCTTGCTCACTAGGAAATATCTGACCCAATCCTAGCGAAGGAATGATTCTGAATAATGAAGTGGCAATCATTTAGTAGACACTTCAATCGAATCTGTGGACGCCGTGGGTTAGAATTTGCATCAATCATCATCTTGCCCTAATTTCTTCACTAGGAGATTGTGAACGAGTGCCCCATCGTGGGTCAGTTTGGATCCTTTTGCGATCCTTCGGAAATAATACCCGCAAGGGCTTGAAGCTCCTCGCCGGGCAGTCGCGAGACGTCTTCTCTTGTCATGGGAACTCTTTCCGGGCTTGGGAGGCCGACCGGTGAAGAGCTCATCGCCAAACAAGTCTTCCAATCGGCCTCCCAAGTCCAACTTGTTTGGCTGATTGGAATTATGACACGGATCTACAATCCCTTATTTGCTCCTATATCTAGATTTTGCGCAAATAGAAGGTAAAGTTAGTTAGAAGGGTAATAGATGATAAAGAAGAGAGTATGAACGATCTGCTCGTCTTCTTTTCAAAACAAAGATGATTTGGTAAGCAAAACCATTAGGCAAATATTTTTTGGAAAGGTGAAACGCCCAGGAAAGAAGCCAATAAGTTTCGACTCTGGGCAAAAATAGAGATTTTACGATTGTTTCTGTAAAAATAGGTAACAAATTAATGTAATGTGTCCAAATGAATTTGTTACCTAATATGTTTATTTAATATCCAATTTTTCGTAAGAATCAAAATTGAGCGTTTCTAATGGTTCGGAAGGAAATAGGGACGATTATTCTTTTATTCTTTTTTCTTTAGGAAATAAAGCCGACCGGAGAAATCGGATAAATAAGCTTCTTTTCCAGTCGCGCTGTCGGCATTCCATTGTTTTGCCAAAGGAACGCCAATAGAAAGAAAACTCGCTCCATAAGCTTCGCCTTCATCGATTTCCGAAAGCAACGCTTCGTTTTCTTTTCCTTCCTCTGTCGGCCTTTCTTGACGATTACGATAAGAATAAAGTGCGCCTTCCTCCAATCCTTTGAGACGGAGACGCCGTTCTGCTGGAGTCGGATTAATCAAACGAATCAGTTTTGAAACGACGGCTTCTTTGCCGTTCGTTACTTCAAAGGTTGAATCATTCGATGGATCGAAAGCTTCGATTAAATAGAAATCGCCATCTTTGATGAGGTGCCGCTGTTGCTTATAATCACGAATCTGTTCTTTGATGGTTTGATATTCTTGCGTCGTGAGCTTATCGAAATCCAATTCATAGCCAAGCAATCCAAAGAAGGCGACGTCGTAACGGGAATCCAAGGTGCCATAACGATGCATGATGTTGCTACGGTGTAACGTCACATGATTAGAGAACGCCGAAATCGGATAGCCAAGCGACAACGAGGATTGAATCAAGGACCGCTCATAGAAATCGGTATCATCACTAAGCCAGCAAGAAGTGAAATAAGACAAAACGCCCAAATCAAAACGATTCCCGCCAGAAGCGCATGCCTCCATCCAAAGGTTCGGATGATTTTTCCGAATATGGCCTAATACGCGGTACAAACCAACGATGTAGTCATAATAGAAGGAACCATTTTTCGTCGTTAAAGGGGCATCGCTTAACGCGCGGTTGCAGTCCCATTTCAAAAAGGTGGCGTTGGAGACGGAAAGTACACGCTCAATTGTGGCAATCACATCGTCTTGGACTTCTTTTTTCCGTAAGTCTAGTGTCCATTCTCCGTGCGCTTGATAAGGCGTCAAGGAAGGATCACGAACGATCCAATCGGGGTGTTCCTGATATAAATGGCTATCTTCGCAAACCATCTCGGGTTCCATCCAAATACCGAAACTCATGCCGCGTGAAGCGCTATAATCCGCCAACCCTTTCAGGCCGTGAGGAAGACGTTTTTTGTCTTCGATCCAATCGCCGAGCGCATGACGATCATCCTTTCGTCCTTCAAACCAGCCATCATCCAAAACGAAGGTTTCAATACCTAAATCGGAGGCTTTGTCCATCAAGGAATGGATTTTGTTTTCATCGAACGTAAAACCGGTGGCGTCGAAATTGTTATAAACGATTGGCTGCGTTTTTTCGCGTGCCAAAGGCGGAAGAATATGTTCTTTTACGAAATGTTGGAAAAGTAAGGACAATCCTTGTTCTCCCTTTGCCGAATAAGCCAAGATTCCCCAGGGTGTCTCAAAGGATTCGCCTTTCTTTAGGGCTTTATCGAATAAAGTGGAATCAATTCCGCCTTGAATGCGTAACATGTCAAAGGAATCACGTTCGATTGATATTTCGTAATTGCCGCTCCAAAGGAGATGGAAACCATAGATGTTGCCATCCGTTTTGCTCGTGCTTTTCTCTTTGACGGCAAAGAAAGAATTGTGCCGATTGGAAGTCCAGCCATTGATGCTGCCAAAGCTCACCCGCGCATGAGGAAGAGGGATTTCTTCACGAATGGCCTCGTGCGCCCAAGAGCCGTAATTTGAAAGCAAAATATCATCGTGGTTTGCAAAGGCCAGCTGATAAGACATGGCTTTTTGGATGTGAAGTTCTTTTTCCGTGTGGTTTCGAATCACGACGTTTCTTGCGATGACGTCGCTTTCTTCGAACACCAAATAATGGAGTTCCATAACGATGCCTAAGAACTGGCAGACAAAGGTAAGAACCAATTCTTCCGAAGCGCCATGTGGCGTAGGAAGATCACAAAGCGCGTTTGGAACGCGAATCTCGCCTTTTTGAAAACGGAAATCAAAGACGGAAGAATCCTCGGTCTCTAAGATGATCGAGGGGATATGATAATCTCCGCGGAGAGGCAAAGAGAATTCGCATGCTTGTCTTTCTTCAGAACAAAAACTCCCTGGTGCAACAGGGCCGACATTAGAAGGACAGCTAGCCAAAAGAGAGGGAAGTTGAGCAGGGATTTTCGGACCATAATAAGCCGAAACAGCCTTGCCGTTCTCCGCTATAAAAATCGCATAAGAAGTGGACTTAGTAGAAAGCAGATAACCATCAGAAAATGTTTGGATCATAGCGTCCTTATTTTAAAAGTAAGGCCTATAAAAAGATAGGGAGAACGATGGCGAGTAAAAAGAGGCGTGATTTTTGCAAAGCCATCGTAGAAAACGAAATGAGAGGAGGCGATGAGATAGAAGAAAAGCAATATGATAAAATAAAAAGGTAACAAAATAATTAGTATTTTTCAAACTTATTTGTTACCTAAAGCATTCATTATTTTTGGCAAAAACTCTATAGTGCACGCGAGGGATAAATCAGCATCAGAATTGGTATAATATCGGCGCCACACTAAACTGTGGCGCAATTTATTGAAAGAGCCTTTTTGGCGAGCGTTTTCTTCTTGAAACTTGGCGGTTTCGGGAAAGCGCTCGCCAAAGGGCGAAACCGCCAAACATGAACAAAAGACAAAAAGAAGCCCTCAGGGGCAAATTTTCCGATACCCTTATGTCGACTGACTTGATGGTCTCTACCATCTCGGAATGGCATGATGCCAAACATAGGAAGCCATCGAAAGAAGAAGTGGATTTCATAAATTCCATCGTCATCGAGGAATGCCCGTTCTGTGGATCGAAGGAAATCAGAAGAGACGGGTTCAACAAGAAAACCGGCCTTGCAATCCGGGAATGCAAGACGTGCGGCAGGAAGTTCAATCCGCTTGCCGGAACCATCTTCGACTCGAGGAAGATTCCGTTCTCGGAATGGATAGAGTTCCTTGTGCACCTTTTCCAGTTC
>CADAUN010000143.1 GCA_902791085.1 uncultured Erysipelotrichaceae bacterium
GAAATTTCAAAAATTTTCGCAGCAATGGCAGGCGTTTTTAAGAATCGTTCGTTAATTAAGTCGTCTTCTTCGTTTTGATTCTTCTTTTTGTCACGAACGATCCAAGTGGACAATTTGACCAAAATTTTTGTGAAGGGCAAGAAGATAATGGTGCAAACGACGTTAAAAAAGGTGTGGAACATTGCAATTTGCTCCTGTGGGGAAGAGGCAAACCATTTTGCAAAAGTCCATTCGTTGAAATGAGGAAGGCTAAGAAGAAGCACAAAGAAAATCACGGAGCCAAAAACATTGAACATCAAATGAATAAAGGCAGCGCGTTTGCCATTGATGTTGCTCCCAATCGAAGAAATCAACGCGGTTGAGGTCGAACCAATGTTCGTCCCAAGAATCAAATAAAGGATGCCATTTCCACCTCCACCGACAATCACGCCAGCCATGGCCATCGCAATAACAATGGAAGTAATCGCAGAAGAAGATTGCACCATGGCGGTTGCTACGATGCCAATCAATAGCAATAAGAATGGATTATTGAGGTGCGTTAAGAAATCTGTCAAAGCCGGATAAGACGAGAACAAAAGATTCATTTCATTGGTCATGATTTCTAACCCAAGGAAAAGAAGACCAAGCCCAGCGATGACGAGACCGACGGATCCAACTTTTTCAAATCGCTTTGAAAAGGCCATATACAAGGCAATGCCAATAAGAGTCAAAGCAATCATCACTTCTGAAATCGGAAGATTACCGAGTGCGACAATTTGTGCGGTAATCGTGGTGCCGATATTGGCACCCATGATGTAAGCCGTGGCTTGGGCCAAATCCATAACGCCGGCATTTACAAAGCTAACCACCATAATGGTAGTCGCACCGCTAGATTGGGTAATCATAGTGGCTAAGGCGCCAATGCCAACGCCAACCAATGGGCTTTTCGCGGTTTTGGCAAAAAGTTTTCTTAGAGAACCCGTAGCGAGCTTTTCTGTGGCGTCTTGTAACAGCTTCATGCCAACTAGAAAAGCGCCCAAGCCGCCAAGCAAGAGAAGTATGACCGTGACCAGTGTCGCGCTATCCATCCTTTTCTTTATATTACTTTTGCGTATGATTTACAAAAAGAAAGCGGTTTAATGCCATATTTTTTACAAAAAGCCCCGTCAAGAGAGACGGGGCAATTAGGGAAGGCTAATTATTGATTCGCGGGTTTTGTTTCAGAAGACGGATCGGTCTTCGCTGCTTCTGGAGCAGTAGAATGGACTTCCGTAGCGGGTGAAGTCGCCTCTATCGTTGTTTCTGAAGCGCTTGCCGCTAAAATCTTCATTCGTTCTTGACGACGAAGTTCACGTTCACGATTGGCTTCATCGTGGTGTGCCATCACATTGAAGAAAATGGCCAAAATAAGGACTGCGCCAGCAAGCAAAATAAAGCCAAACCAGCGATACCCCATATGCATGTTGGCGGCAAAAGTCGCGTTGCCGGTCCAGTTCTCGCTGTTCTTTTTTGGAAGATAATCAGAAATAAAACCGAGAACAATGAAAATAATGCCGGCCACGGCAAGGAGGCCATCGATGACGCCAATGATGGAACGCCAGGCGATATGCCAAGATTTGCTATGTTGTTTTTTGACTTTTGTTTCTGCCATACAAAATCCGTTCTAAAAATGATTATTTAGGAAGACCGGTTTTGGGGTCGAGTTCCTGTGCGTCTTCACCAGAAGCAGGGGCTGCTGCCGGAGCGGGTTGTTCTGCATTGGGCCCACCAATTTTATTGTCGTTCGCACGAGCTTGATTGATCAATTCGTTTAATAAAGGAACATAAGCTTGTTGGAAAGCGGGTTCCACTTCACGAACCAAACCAGCAAGAGCATCTTGGGTTTCGCGAATCACTTCGCCAAATCCTTTGCCCATCGGTAAATCACGACGACCAGTCATATATTCGACCAATTCAAAAATCTTGTCTTGGACACCCATAAAGCGTTCGTCAGTGATGCGGGAATTGGTGCGGACAACATTGAGGTATTGGATGACTTCGTTGATGTCGTTCCCAATGAATTTAGAAGCAGCGCTTTCTTCTCCTTTTGCTTCGCGACGCGCTTGATTGTAGTCGTTGAAAAGTTTGATTAATTGGTTTGTCAATGTTAAATAGGCAACCGTGCGATATAAGCGTTCTTCTAAGAGATCCACTTTTTCAACTTCGGCCACATCAAGATTGTTCTTCTTGGCATCGGCAAGAATGCCACGAACCATCGATTCGATATTTTCGTGAATTGGCAAAACGCCACGGAAAATTGCCAAATGTTGGGCGTGATCGACACGGAGGCCATCTTCGGCTGCTTTTAAAATCGTGGAACCATCGCCATACACTTGTTCATAGAAATCACGGATGAGTTTCTCTAATTTTTGACCATTCTCACCCGAATTGTTAATAATGCTCTTCAATGGAGTGTTTTGTTCCACTTCCACTAAAATGCTGCGTTTTTTCTCGTTGTACGCATTCATGTCGTAATTATCTCTTGGCAATGTGTACTCAAGAGTATCGCGGACCACGACCTTGTAATGCTCTAATGTCGTGACGACTTCCGAAACTTGATTCATCTTAACTAATGTCCTTTCAGATTGTTCTTGTCCTGAGGATTATCAATCTCCACAGACGGGTAGATATATTTCTTCAGATTGGAGAACCGTTGGATAATGTGGGCTGCATGTTTTTGCACATCTTTAGGAGAATGGGCCATGCAGAAGCTCGTAGGCTGGTAGGCTTCAAACATGGAAATGTCGTTGCCGCTATCGCCTACAACTAATATATTATCGCTAGAAATTTTATTGTATTCAAGATAGAAAGCAAGACCCGAAGATTTTGAACACCCTTTGGGTGTGACTTCAATCGCCTGATCAGTCCAAGCAAAAACCATATCAGGATAAGCTTTGGACAGGACATCAGTAATTTGCTGCGCTTTCTGCTTGTCACGTGGCAAAATGCCAACGATTAACAATACTTTATAAACTTCGCCCTTTTCTAACTCTTCATAAAACACCTTGTCACTCATCAAAGCGGGCTCGCGATATACCCCTTGAATAAATTGATAGAAGCGATAGCCAAAGCGAGTGCGCCAATTCATGATGCCAGTGTCAACAACCAAATTCCGATGGCGGCAGAAAAGGGAAACCACCATGAAATGATATTCGCGGCGCACTTCTTTAAGCATTTGTTTCAGTTCGTCAACCGGAAAACACTTTTCTTGAATCAACATGTTATTGCATGTGACAAAAGCGCCATTGCAGCCAATGATATCGATAGACCGTTTTAAATTGTGGCCCACTTTTTCTCCGAAATAGCGATTGCGGCCACTGACTAACACCAAACGCCCACCATCATCAATGAAATGTTCTAAGAATCTACGGGAGTCCTTAGGAATCATTTTGATTCTCTTACGTGGATAAAATAGAGTCCCATCCAAATCCGTGGCGATGACTTTCGCTGTGTTCATGTGAATTATTCTAATTTTTCCTGCCGGAAAGACAAGTGACTTAATGAATGCTGTCCACCATCATTTTTACGCGATGGACGGCTTCCTTAAAAGTAGATTCGTTCGTATCGGTCGGATCGAAAGCCTTTAAAAACTCAAATCCTTTTTGATTGCGAATGAAGAAAACCAAATCAGTAGAAGAATAGATTTCCACCAAGCCACGATAGGAAGAATCATACTTTTTTTTAAAATACAATATGTTTTTATTATTTTTTATAGATATTATATTTACATGTTAAATGCTAAATTTGTAAATATAATTGACTT
>CADAUN010000144.1 GCA_902791085.1 uncultured Erysipelotrichaceae bacterium
ACGGATATATTGGGAAGTGAAGCTGTATTCGTTATCGTACCAAGCAACGACTTTGACGTATTGTTCTCCTTCTGGAGTTTCAACAATCATCGTTTGCGTGGCATCGAAAATCGAACCATAGGTATTGCCAAGGATATCGCTTGAGACGATTTCGTCTTCGGTGTAGCCAAGGATGCCTTTCAATTCGCCTTCTGCTGCTTTCTTCATCGCAGCGTTGATTTCTTCAACAGTGACTTTCTTCTTTAATTTGCAAGTCACATCGCAAAGCGATCCATCCGGTACTGGAACACGAATGGCAATGCCGTTTAAGCGGCCATTGAGTTCAGGGATGACTTTGCCGATGGCTTTTGCAGCGCCAGTGGTCGTTGGAACAATGTTCGCGGCGGCAGCGCGGCTGCGACGGAGATTCTTGCCAGCCAAATCCAAAATGCGTTGGTCGTTGGTATAAGCGTGAACGGTAGTCATGGTTCCGCCTTCCACACCGAAGGTATCATTTAAGACCTTCATGACCGGAGCCAAGCAGTTCGTGGTGCAAGAAGCGCCAGAAATGATGGTTTGGTCTTTGGTGAGTTTATCGGTATTCACACCATAAACATAGGTGGGAATGTCTTTCGAAGAAGACGGAGCGGAAATGATGACGCCTTTCGCACCATTTTGAAGATGGACATCACCATCTTCGTGGCTCTTCAAACGACCAGTGCATTCCAAAACGACATCAACACCGTATTCGCCCCAGTGTAAGTCGTGAGGATCTTTTTCGCAAAGAACCGGAATTTTGTGGCCTTTGAAGATGATATTGGAATCATCGGCAGAGATTTCGTCTGCATGCCAAGTTCCATGAGTGGAATCGTACTTTAAGAGATAAGCGAGAGTCTTCGCATCGACTAAGTCATTGATTGCAACGACTTCAAATTCACCGCTTTCATATGCGCGGCGGAATGCGAGACGGCCAATTCTGCCGAATCCGTTGATAGCTAGTTTAATTGACATTCACTATGTCCTCCTTTTTAAACTGCGTTGTTATTATAGCAAAGCCAAAAGAAAGTGAGGAAAGAAATCGCTACCGATAAAACGATAATTTAGAATCTGAGCCAAAGAAAGCCGGCCACTGATTTTGATTCTTCTTTGCGAAAACAACTTATTTTGATTTCTTAGAGGGAATCAGTTTTTGCTGAGCTAATGCATATTGTGCATCAAGCTCACGAAAAAGATGATTGACGTTGCTACGAGAGATGTCGGTATTTAAAGCCGTTGAAAGCATGCGGGCAAGCTCCGAAAGAGAAGCGTCAGGATGAGCTAAACGAAGTTTCAGTAAGGTTTTCATTTTCTCGTTGTCGTCGAAGGCGCTCCAGCCCAAACGTTCCACAAAGAAACGAATTTCTTCCACTTGGCGTTCGCCACTGTTTAAACTCTTCCGATAATTCGCCGCATCCAGATTGCTTAAACGATTGGTTTGGTTTTCAAAATCACGCTCTACTCGCACGTTTTCAAATTCGAGGCACTGCTTCTTTGCCCCCATTAAAATCAAAAAGTCAGAAATCTCATCGCTGCGTTTTAGATAAACCACATAACGGCTGCGTCTAGAAATGACTTTCGCATTAAAAGGATGATTCGGATAACGCTGGTAAAGTTTCGCCACCCATTTCGCATAAGATTCGTCACCGAGCGAGAGTTCTAAATGATAGGAAGAAGAGGTCGGGGAATTCACGCTTCCTTTCGCCCAAAAAGCCCCCGTTAGATAAGCGGCGATTTCTTTGGCGTTCGAGGTCAAAAATTTTGGGTTTTCCATCGAAAAATAGTCAATTCCTAAATCATTTAAGATATCTTCCGCTTCGTTTTCTACCATCACGTGATAAACCATCCGCTTTAAAAAGCCAGAACTTCTCGTATAAGCAAAACGAGCGCTGACTCCATATAAATCATGGAGATAGAGATAAATGGCTTTTGCCATGGCGGAAGATTCGCTAGCAACGTCTAACGAGGCTTCGTTTCCGGAAAGACGGAGATAACCATTAATTCGCAAAAAAGCAGACAACAATGAACGCTTTTCGGCCTCATCTCGCTCTTCACGGGCGCTTTCCTCTTTTACGCTTTCGCTAAAAGAAAGGCCGTCTTTTTTCATTGCGCTCCCTTTCGTGATTTGGCGAGATCGTAAATCCCTAAGAAACCAACGCTTGCCGCCATGAAAGCAAAACAAAGATCAAGCACGGAACCATAAGAAAGGTTCACATAAAGCGAGGAAGAAAAAGAATTCACTCCTTTGCCAAAAAGCCAACCGCAAGCAGCCAAAGCGGAAGCAATGGCCCCACAAAGCACCAATTCGTAATAGAGTTTCTCTTTTTTCCGTAAGAAGAAAGCAATGGTATATAGCAAGAAGGCAACGCCCGCTAATGCTAATGCGGCAATAAATAGAGGCAATTGCCCTTTCTCTAGCAAGGCATATCCCGTATAAGAAGTGATATCCCCTACTCCATCGCGCGCAGAGGAAGTCGTCAAAGAAGGCAATAAGGGGAAAACAAAGATTGGCAATAACAAGAATGATCCGATGATAGAAAACAAACCTTTTTTCTTTTTGGCTTCATAGGTATCGTGCAAATGAAATAAACCAATGAGAGACAATCCGATCAGAATATAGACCAAGGAATTCGAAATGCTCCAAGAATTGTCAGCACCCATATTAAAGGTTGCATCGCGGAACGGTTCCATGATGATACGAACGATGCCGTACCACAAGAAATAAAGCCCAGCTTTGTCGCCGCGCGCCAAATATTTTTTTAGCCCAACTCCAAAGGCATATTGGATTAAGAAATAACCTACCAAAGAAAGACAGCTTTCAATAAAAAACAAAGGAACATGAATTTGCCCTGCCGCTAACGCTGTGCCATTGGTCGAATGATTCATTTGTTCCAATACCCAAGTTGGCAACCAACGCCATCCGTTCACGGATGTGACGCGACCATAGACTTCCACATTGAAAAAATTGCCCCATCTCCCGGCAGCTTGCCCAATTAAGATGGTCGGCACGACTTCACCGACAGACCAACGAACATCCGCTTCTTTTTGAAAATGATGCAACGACAAAAAACCGGCAACAACGCCAAAGAAAGCGCCGCCAAGAATCGTTAATCCGCCATTCCAAATTTCAAAAACATGATAAAATTCGCGACCTTGGAATTCTCTGGCCCAATTGCCTATGACATACCATAACCGCGCGCCTAAAATGCCACATGGAAAAGCGATCACAAAGACAATCTCTAACATTCCATGCTTGTGATAACGTCTCGCCATTCGTTCATCAGAAACGAAATAACAAGTGATGGCCCCTGCTAAAATGCATAATGCATAAAAAGCGATAGAGAAACCGGATGGATGATATCCGGCATGAACCCATTCAAAGCCTTGATTTCCGATAACAAAACCGCTGATTAACGGATAGGCCACAAAATCGGCAACGCCTTGGGTCATCATCCAAAAACCAGCAAGGTCGAAAATCAGTGAGACAAAGAGAGTCCAAAAAAATAACTTCCGTTGCTTGGGATCGATGTTCTCTTTTCTTAAAATCACGCGCAAAGCATAGAAAAAAGCGGAAAAACCCATGCCAAAGAAGCACGATCCAAGAATAGACAATACGACATCGGCTTCATAATAAATGGGTTCATTGGCAAAAACGCCACCGGCATGGACCGTTTCTTCTTTCCATGAAGGATTGGCAAAAAATAAAGCGCCAAACAAGGCGGACAATCCTAAGCCAATCGCAAAAGTCGACAAGAA
>CADAUN010000145.1 GCA_902791085.1 uncultured Erysipelotrichaceae bacterium
ATTCTTTGGGTCAAAGGAATTCTTCCTCCAAAGCGTGGGGAAGGGGATACATTTCGCCAAGAAAAATATGGCGACTATGTTTATGAATATGCAGAAGAAGGGCAAGGAGAAGGATGGACGGACGTTAACAAAATCGATCAAAACGGAAGTGAACGATTGCTCTGTTACGCTGCCGCCAGCGCCAATCAATTACATTGGTTTTTTCGTGTGAATCAAGAACGGATCTCTCGTTACCTTTCTACTTTTGCTCCTGCCTCTCAACAACAAGTGATTTCTTCTTTTCAAAACGCTTACCATGGCCAACAAAATAGTTTTATTTACCACAAGGTCTTCCGTCATTTGTTCTCGTCTCTTTCTTACGCTTATCATACGGATATCGTGAATGATTATGTTTTAAATGGCTATCCGCTTCCACCTCAAAATAACGCGGAAGGATTTAAAAATATCGATCTTTCGTTAACCAAACCCGATGAAGGAGAATACGCAGGACTCTTTTATCCCGTATTTGGTGGCAAGAAATTAACTTCTCGTATGGGAGCAGGGGATTATTCCACTTTTCAAGAACGGCTTTTATCGGCGTTAAAAGAAGGAAAAAGCGTTGCCATCGTTCATTCTACCGGCACCTTAGCCACGCATATTGTTACCGTGTGGGGTGCAGAAGTGGACGATAAAGGCAATCTTGTTGCCGTCTATGTGACGGATTCAGACAATACGGATGAATCCTACGCTTATCAAGCTTTAGAACGGAAGCTCGTGAAATCTTCTTCTGGTGCAGCAAAACTTTCCATCAACATTGCCGATCCTAACCATGGCGCGACCATTATGGAAATCGTGACGTTAGAAGACGGCGCTATGTTGTGGGATTCTTTCTTTCGTAACGCATAAAGACTAAGTCGTTGCAAAGATTACCAATCTCGGTTGTAGACGGGGATAGGTTTTTAAAAGGAGATAACGTCTTTTTTTAATGCCGTTGAGATTGATGCTTAATTGTAGGCATCATTTTTTCATATCACGAGAACTTAATTTATTGCTTGTCGACTATAATCGACAAATATATCGTCGCTCCCTGTTGTTCTTCGTTTCTCCCGTAATAGAACGATTCAATTTGGGCAGTTGACAAAGAACTCTTGATTAGAGGAGATCGTCGTTCTCCGTTTGTATTCGAATCATAAATAAGACAGATATTTATCATCATATTTTCATCTCAAATATCGCCTGATAGAACGCTAGAGAAGCGAACAATCCCTGAAAAGAAATCCCTTATTGGAAAACAGCTCTTGCCTAGATGCAAAAACCGGGGAATAGAAGGATTGAATCGCTTAACCCACAAGCCGATAAACTTGGATGAGAGAAGAATCATCTTCAGAAGAAGAGGGATTAACTTTTTCGTAATGGTCATTCAAATAAGATAAGAATTGATAATTCCCCTCTTTCTTTAAAACTTCTTTTACAACGTAGGTAGGTTGATACGTAGAAAGATAGGTAGTAATCGCTTGATCAACCTCAGGCTTGAATTTGGCATGCCAGCTTTGCATCGTTTGATAGGGGCATTGGTTTTGGCTGTCGTAAGTTAGCAATAAAGCAGCGCTGGTATCGATGTAATATACCTGGTCTTTGGATTCTAATGCTTCTTGCGGGATGATGGATTCAATTTCATCGTGGATGCGTTGATTGCTGGAAGAAGAAAAATAAAGATGACCCGATGTGTGATAAAACGTGGGGTAATAAACGCAAAGAGAAAGCGATATGACCAAGGCGATGATGTTGCCTAAGGAAATGACAAAACATGGTCGTTTCCCTTTCCCTCCCCAAAATAAGTTGCAATCATGAACGATTTGATAGGAAAGAAAGGAAAAGATACTGATCCAATATTGTGGATATTTGGCAATCGCGAATTGTAATACACCGTTGGTGATAGCCAATGTGAATAAGGCAACGAGAGGTAAGCGTTGTGAGGAAGAAAAGCGTTTCCTTGCAAAGAAAAAGGATAGGGTAGATAAAATCAAATAGAGACAAATCATAATGCGACTAAAAATCGCATCAACTGGTTTCATTCCTAGGATGTAGCGGTTGGAATCATGAAATACGGCATGATAGTAGGGCTTCAGAACACCAAGCGAGGCGAAAATTCCACTAAACAAAGCAAGAAAACAAAGGAATCCAGCGATGGCGGCCAAGGCACCCCAAAGGAGATGAAGTCGCCAAGCTTTGATGCGAGTGCACCAGCAAACGAAGAAAGCAATGCATATACTGCCGCCGAAAACGGCATCGCTAGGACGGGCAAACAGAGAAACGACAACTTCAAGACCAGCTATTGCTAGGGCAAGATACCAACGCCATGAAGCGATTTCATGGGGCAAGGCCGTAAAAAAGAAATATAGCGACAAAGAGCAAAGCGGAGCGACGATGTCTCCGTTTTGGTTCCCGCTGCCATTGGTGGCATAAAGCAACAACAGCAAAGCAAAGGCGAAACAAACGTTCAAACTGCGTTTGGTTTCTTGGTAAATCAGCAGAAAGAGAAAAAACGCGGTAATAAAATGGGAAATGCCAAGCAGCAATGCCATCCCATAACGTCCGCCCATCGCCATTCCAAGCGCATTGAGATAAAAGACAAGAGGCCCTTTATGATCATAGAAATCGAGATAAGGTTTTTTGCCTTCTAAGATTTCTCTGCCCGTCCAAAGATAAAATTCCGCATCGCGGTTCATCGAATCGTAAGAATAAGTAGGAAATAAAGGGGACAAAGAAGCGGAGAAAAACAACCAAGTAAGAACGGAAAAGAGCAAAGAAAGCCCCAAAAGATACCATAGATAATAACGAGAAAAATGGGTTTCGAAACGAGTTTTATTAGAAAAAGATTCACTCATATACAATTAGTATAGACGGTTGCCTGCATAAAAGGAGTGACAAAATGGTTTGGACTGTTCCTGTTTACCTGTAAACAAAGAAATTACTTCTAGATATACTTCTAGGAAACTTCTAGATATTTCTATTTTGTTTTTGTCTAATTTTTATAAATAGTGATAGCACAAATAAATAGGAATACACGAAATATTTAGCGAAAATGTTAAGCCATAGTAAAGTGGTTGTGAAGTATTTTAACACTATACTTCACTGCAAACTTCACTTCTTGTGAAGTACAAAGAAATTCACCAATATTGCTTCTCAATCGATAGCATTCCGTTATTTGCCAATCTTCTTTGATTTTTATGGTTGACTCTATATCTATTATAGAGTTTAGGATGTTTTCCTAGGAGGTAGCGCCAAGGAAAAGAATATTACAACGGGGAGCGTCGTGAAATCATTGACGCCGTCAATCGCACCGGGCACCGAGGTCGGATTGCAGTATCGCATGTTGCTTATACGGCATGAAAGTCTATTTTGGCGACTATTCTTCGTCCGGCTCTTCGATTTGGTTAGAAGGAACGATTCATTTTGCAGAAGAATAGGCTATCAGGATCTGTTGGCCTTTTATTATTTGATATGCGTCTAAAGTAAAAACGCAGCAACATTTTCTTGTTGCCGCGTTGGAGGACGTTTCTTGCTTTATGTTAGAAGAAGTTGGCCTTTTCTAACCCATGTTTTTGTAAAAAGATGCAGCCGAGCAAGAAACAAAGCTGATAACAGACATTGCAAGAAATCTGAATCCAAGCTGCTTCAAAATAATGCTTGGTGGACAAATACCCCATGCCCACCATAAAGAGAATGGA
>CADAUN010000146.1 GCA_902791085.1 uncultured Erysipelotrichaceae bacterium
TTGAAGAAGGCACATTAAAAGCAAAGAAAGTTGGGAATGCCACCCTTCAAATCAAAGGCAATTGGAATGGATTTGAGGGACCTTTAATGGAACAAGAGCTCCAAGTCACAGTCAAAGATAATGTTGCTCTTTTTGCTAGAATCCATTATGGAAATCGCACTGAAATTAGCGATACCATTCATCTTTCTTTGGTCGATTCTTGGCAAGGCGAGACTTACGATTCTTCGGCGACGATTGAAGTTGGCATTGAAAAGAATGGCGTTTCCCAAAACGGTGGCGAAATCCTCATGGAGGAAAACGATGTTGTTGCCTTAGAAAACAACGTGATTTCTGCCAAAGGAGTGGGAGAAAGCAAAATCGTTCTTCATTATGCGGCAGATGACGGGAGTGACTACGAAACCACTTTGACCGTAACGGTTACTTGCCCGGTCGCCACTTATGAGGAAGAACTAAAATTTTCCACGCAAGCGGCCTTTCCTTTAACCAAAATCTTTGGCGAAGGCGCCTCGATTCTTTCCGCCAGTCAAGGAAACAAGAAACTATCCATACGAAAAGGAAAATACATTGAAGGAGTGGAAGCCAAGGGCGAGAACACGGAATCGATGGTGGTTCTCACCACGAAAGGCGGCTATTATTTCCCTCATGTTTTTGCCTATACGTTGGCATTAAATGAAAGCAATATCGTCTCGACTTTGACATTGTCGAGTGGCAAAGTCGTCTCCGGATATTATCTTCTAGAAAGTGATATTCTTACCCCGGTTGATTTTTCCGAACAAATTTCTTCTTATTACATCAAAAATTCAGAAAAGAACACTTTCTTCGCCGGCGTGTTTGATGGACAAGGCCATACCTTGGCCGCTAAAGTAGGGAAAAACGGCATCTTTGGTGGGCTTGGAAATGGTGCGATGATCAAAAACACCCATTTTGAATTCACCTTCCTCTCTTCTTCTCAAACTGCGGTTGGGCTCGCTTCTAACGCCTATACCTTCTATCAATCGGATTGGGTAGCAACCTTATTGAATTTATATGTCACCACAACCTCTTTTGATAAGAATTGCCATGCGTTAATGGATTTCCGTTTCAATCATTTGGTGATGCAAAACGTTTATGTCGTTTTGACCGGGGCCGATAAGCTTCCTACCTATCAAGCTGCCACCCAACAATATGGGGCATTATTCCGCATCGATGCCAATGGAATCTATGGTCCTTTTGGTGCTTATGTTGGCGATTTCCGTAATGTTTATGTGGTAACGAGTCAATTTATGCCGTTAGCGGGCGGCAATTGGATGCAAGACCCCTCAGGACGTGATCTCGTTTATGTTTCTTATGCGAAAAACGATGAAGCGCGTCTTGGTTCTCTAGATCATTTAGCCGCACAAGATTCGTATGCGTACTATTGTTTTGTCACGCCGAAAACGGGGAATGAACATCTGGACTATTTTGGTTACATTTACAGCGAAGACAATTGGATTCCTTCTACCATTGCGTGGATTTATACCGCGAGAAGTGATATTGCGGGCGGCGGAATCAGCCGTTACGACACAGCGAAAGAACTTCGAACATCTGGCATCACACAGGTTGGTTCCTGGGAGGTTTTATGATTCATCCAACGCAAAAAGCGTTTACCGCTTTAGGAACAGGCGCCATTCATTTGGGCGGCGTTCCTGAAGAAATGATTGAACTCACGATTCAAGAACAATATTTGAATTCGTCGTACTGGTCTTTATTGGCGCGTCAATTTTCTTTTCCTAGCGACGCGGATGGCGATTGGCGTGGCGAATTCTGGGGAAAAATGATGCGCGGCGCTTGCTTGACTTACCAAGCCTCTCCTAGTTTGCGTCTTTATCAAACCTTGAAAAACAGCGTGGAAGAATTGCTTTCTTATCAAGACAAAGATGGTCGTTTATCGACTTATCCTCGTGAAAAAGAATTCACCGGCTGGGATTTGTGGGGCCGTAAATATGCCATGATGGGATTACTTTCTTTTTATGAGATTTGCGAGGAAGAAACGGCAAAAGAAAAAATCTTGTCTTCCTTGCTTGCCCAAGCAAATGTCATCATGGCCAAAATAGGCAAAGGGAAGATCCCAATTGTGGACACTTCTCGTTGCTATGGCGCGTTAAACAGTTGTTCCATCATCCGTCCTTTTTTGTGGCTTTACTCTTTGACAAAAGAAGGGCAATTATTGGATTTTGTCCATGAATGCGTGGCAGAAGGATTATGCAAGAATGAGGATGTGGTGGCGAATTGCTTAGAACCTAATCTCTATCCTTATCAATGGGCCGAAAAGAAAATCTACGAGACCATGAGTTGTGTAGAAGGGTTAGTAGACCTCTATCGCTTAGAAGGCAACCCAAAATATTTAGAAGCGGCCAAAACGTTTGTCACGAAAGTCGTCGATAGCGACTTCACCATCATTGGATGCTGCGGTTGCCATGGCGAGATGTTTGATCATTCTGTTGTGACGCAGACGGAAGAAAAAGACGACATCATGGAAGAAACCTGTGTCACCGTTACCTTTATGGGCCTTTGTTACGATTTATTATTGGTAACGGGCGAAGGGCACTATGCCGACTGGATGGAACGGGCGATACAGAACGCTTTATTTGGTGCTGTGAATTCCTTGCATCAAACAATGGCTCATTCAGAAGGACGCATTTGGGATTTAGAGGGCTACCATTTGGCACAACATAGTTCTTTTGCTTTCGATTCTTATAGTCCTTTAACCTATGGCAAAAGAGGGAAAGTCATCGGGGGTTTTAAGCTGTTGCAAGAGGAAGGAACGTGCGGTTGTTGCGTCGCTAACGGAGGGCGCGGTACGGCCTTAGCTAATCGGTTCGCCTTTTTGCGATCTTCTGACGGATATGTCTTGAATTTTTATTCTGATGCGACGATGGACGACGCTTCTTTAGGCAAAACCGTTCATCTAGAAATCCAATCCGATTTAGCAAAAGAAAATAAAGTTTCTATTTTGATTCAAGGACAAGACCAGGCGTTTACGCTTCGCCTGCGTTGTCCTTCTTGGGCAAAACAAATGAAAGTGACTTGCCAAAATGAACCGGTCGCTACCTTTGAAGAAAATGGATATCTTTGTCTTCATAAGACTTGGCATAACGACCGCGTTGACATCGTCTTTGACGTGCCTTTACAAATGGTTAAGAATGGCGACAAAGTCGCTTTCTTGAAAGGACCATTCGTTTTGGCAAAAGACAGTCGCTTTGAGGACAACATCCGTCAACCGATTGTTTTGCCCCTTTCTTCCTCTGGAGAAGTGATTGGGGAAAAGGAGGAACATCATCCTTTTCCTGCACGTCTTGTCTATCGCCTAGGCGAAGGCAAAAATTCTTTCCTGGTTTGTGATTATTCCTCTGCGGGAAAGAATTTTGACGATCCTTCTTCTCTCCTTAGCGTTTGGCTTAAGACAACGCTTTAACGGAGATTTTTCATGGACACCAATATTGAAACGAAAGGAGTTTCAAAATGAAGAGAAAATCTTTGGTCATCACCCTG
Source organism: uncultured Erysipelotrichaceae bacterium (assembly GCA_902791085.1). GTDB lineage: Bacteria > Bacillota_I > Bacilli_A > RFN20 > CAG-826 > UBA4951. Next base: position 3,511 of record CADAUN010000146.1, read on the forward strand.
GCTGGCATGATGCTTCTCGCTTCTTGCCAAGAAAACCCAATTTCATCTTCCGCGCCTCTTTCAACAGAGGAAAGCATCTCTGCCCATTCTTCGGTCTCGGAGTCAAACAAAGAATCTTCGATTCGCTATTTCAAAGTTTCTTTCTCTAACGGAGAACATTACCGGGTCACTCACCAAGCGGATCCAAACAAGGTCC
>CADAUN010000147.1 GCA_902791085.1 uncultured Erysipelotrichaceae bacterium
ACGGCGTCTTCATAGTTGTAGCCGTTCCAAGTCATGTAAGCGATTAAAAGGTTATGTCCCAAGGCAAGTTCGCCATTTTTCATGGACGGACCATCCGCAATGACTTGACCTTTTTTAATGGTTTCGCCTTCGTGGACGATTGGGGTTTGATTGATGCAAGTGCCCTGATTCGAGCGCTCGAATTTTTGCAAATAATAGGTGTGATCGCCTTCCGCTTCGTGGACGGTGATTTCACGAGAATCGCATTCCTTCACAACACCGTCAGCGCGAGCCACAACAGCTAAGCCACTGTCTTTGGCTACCGCCCCTTCCATGCCAGTCGCGACATAAGGAAGTTCGGGTTGTAACAAAGGAAGCGCCTGACGTTGCATGTTAGCACCCATCAAAGCACGGGTGGAGTCATCGTGTTCCAAGAAAGGAATGCACGCCGCAGCGACCGATACGATTTGCTTTGGAGAAACGTCGACATAAGAGACCAGTTCTTTCGGAACCATGATGTTGTCATCGTCATGACGAGTGACCACTTCTTTGTCGAGGATTTCTTTTAATGGTTTTACTTCCCCATCAACTTTGATGTTTTGGACATCTGAGACGCGGATATTGGCTTCGGCGATATAAAGGCCGCGTTCATCATCCGCGCTTAAATAAACCGCTTCGTCGGAGATATAGACGTGAACTGCGCCATCTGGATCTTTCACTTGATAGACACGGCGATAAGGGGTCTCGATAAAGCCAAGTTTATTGATTCTAGCGTAAGACGATAAGTTATTGATCAAGCCGACGTTTTGGCCTTCTGGAGTTTCAATCGGGCAAATACGGCCATAGTGCGTATAGTGAACGTCACGAACGGCCATTGTGGTCCGTTCACGAGAAAGACCGCCAGGGCCCAAAGCAGAAAGACGACGTTTGTTGGCCAACTCGGAAAGCGGGTTGACTTGGTCCATCAATTGAGATAATTGCGAGGTATTGAAGAATTCGTGAATGCTTGTCACCAAAGGATGAGTGGAAACAAGCGATTGCGGTTTCACTTCGGAGAAATCAATCGTGGTATTCATCCGTTGAACAATGTTCTTGCTCATCTTGGTCAAGCCAATGCGGAATTGGTTTTGAAGCAATTCCCCAACGCAACGGACACGACGATTGCCTAAATTATCAATATCGTCCAAGCTTCCAATGCCAACTTGAACATTTTCGAAATACGAATAGCAAGCCACGATATCCGGAACAGCCAAGCAAAGTAACGGGTGGGTTCCTTCTTGGACGCCAGACAAATTCAAATCGGTGCCGACCACTTTTACAATCGGTTCACTGATTTTATCGAAAGCGTGAACTTTCACGACATTTACTTTGGTGGAACCGATGGCAAAAGCAGGGTTAATGAAGCTCCCTAAATCTTGTTCCATCGCGCCGTGCTCAAAGAATTCAATGTCGCGAAGGTGTTCCACGTCTTCTTTGGTTAAGGTATAGCCTTCGATGAAAGGTTCACCATTTTCGTTCGCGGCAATTTCCCCGTTCGCGTCAATTAAGGGTTCGCCCAAGACGCGGCCGGTTAAACGATTGTAAATGCCAAGTTTTTGGTTGATCTTAAAACGGCCAGCGCGTCCTAAATCATAACGTTTTTCATCAAAGAAACGTTGGAACAAGAACGTAATGGTGCCTTCTTTGGTAACCGGCTCGCCCGGTTTCAATTTCTTAAAGATTTCAATCAAAGCATCGTTCGATGTTTTGCAATCTTTGTCTTTGGCGATGGTACTCTTGATTTCATCAGAGTCACCAAAAACATCAAGGATGTTCTTCTCAGAGAAGCCTAAAGCCTTAAAAAGGACAGTGGCTGGCATCTTATGCGAGGCGTTTTGCGAATGGTCAATGTCGACATAGACCATTCCTTTTAAGGAATTTTCAAATTCAATCCAAGTGCCGCGGGTAGGAATTAATTCTGCGTGGTAGCCCGTGCCTTTTTCGTTTAAATTCTCGTAATAAGCACCGGCAGAACGGATGATCTGTGAGACCACGACTTTTTCCGTACCATTGATGATAAAAGTGCCGCTGGCTGTCATCATCGGGACGTCGCCCATATAAACTTCAGCGGATTTCTTTTCCCCGGTTTCAGCGTTGCAAATCAAAAGAGTTGCTTTCAATTTGCTGCTATAGGTTAAATCTTCTTCTTTGCATTCGAGCGGTTTATATTCCGGTTCTTCGAAATGGCAATCTTGATACTCGAGCGTGATGGTTTTCGCGTTGTTTTGAATGGGGAATATCTCGCGGAATACTTCATCGATTCCAATGCGTTTGAACCAATCGAAAGATTGGGTTTGAACTGCGACGAGATAAGGCAGCTCGAGGGATCCGGAAATCTTTCCAAAATTAACCCGATGATTAGCCATAACGGGATAATTTTTTCCATTAGGGCCTTTGATTTCCGTCAAGAATTTCTCTTCAGTTGGCATGCAATGCTCCTTTTCTTTTTGCTTGAATGACGTAATACCCTTTTTTGCGGGCAAGGACTTCAACACTCGGGAAGATGGTCTTTAAATGAGCCAACACCGAGAGAGCGCCTTGTTCTTTTCGAATCACGATGGTGAGGCTGCCATTTTCCGTTAAATGGGAAGGCGCTTCATCATAAATTCGATAAGTGACCCGTTTCCCCGCGCGAATCGGCGGGTTGGATACAATCGCGTCATAGGTGGAGTTTAGGTTGCGGTAAACGTCGCTGGAGACAATCTCGATTTGGGAGGATACGCCTAAGGTAAGCGCATTCTTTTCTACCAAAGCGAGGGCGCGGTCATTGACATCCGATAAAGTGACGTGCAATTTCCGGTCGAGGTGAGCAAGGATTAGTCCGATTGGTCCTGCTCCACACCCAAGGTCAAGTAAGTTTGTTCCCAGATTCTGAGAGGAATCTAGCAGGGTTTCTAGCAACAATCGCGTTCCAAAATCGAGCGCGTGCTTGGAGAAAACCCCATTATCGCTTTCGAGGTGGTAATGCTCTCCCAAGAGATCAAAATCCAAAGGAATTTCGCGATGTTCCAAGCCTTCTACGTTGTCGAAGTATTGGGGCATTTTTCCTTCCTCCTTAAAAGCGCCAAAACCCTACCCACAGGCGACGAGTGGTCTATGGGCAGGGTAAAAAGCAAGAATCGAGCGAAGTTTATTTGACTTCGGCATCAGCGCCGACGTCAGTAAGAGTCTTCTTGTAAGCTTCCGCTTCGACTGGAGAGATCTTTTCTTTCACAGCGACCGGGGCGGAGTCAACAAGCTTCTTCGCATCCATCAAGCCAAGACCAGTGATGGTTTGAACGGCTTTGATGACAGCAACTTTGCTGGCAGAGCCGAGTCCTTTGAGGAACAAAGAAACTTCGGTTGGGCCTTTCTTTGCCGGTCCTTCTTCTTCGGCAGGGGCAGCAGCGGCAGTTGGAGCAGCGGCAGTGACGCCGAATTCTTTGCAGACATCATCAACAAGAGCTTTGAGTTCCAAAGCGCTCATTTGTTTGAGGGTGTCAATGATTTGTTCATTGGTTAACTTTTCAGCCATTTTGGTTTCCTCCTAATTAGTTGGCTGCGGGAGCGGAGGCTTCCGCTTTCTCAGCAATCGACTTAACGGCTCTGGCAAAGCCAGCGACGGGTTCGTTGAGAACCATGCAGAACATAGAGAGCAATTGCTCCTTCGTAGGAAG
>CADAUN010000148.1 GCA_902791085.1 uncultured Erysipelotrichaceae bacterium
GACTTTCTCGCTCCCTGAGATTTCGCTTTCATCGGACTGGGATTTGAAGGATCTTGCAAAAGAGCAGGGACTCGATACACCGTTGCGTTTCCAAAGCGGTGGCCCGCTATATGACACGATTCTCGAATTGAAACAAAGCAACGTTTTCTCTTTTAGCCATCATGGAATTCAAGGTTATTCTCTTACCAAGATGGTGATGATTCCAGAATCTGCTCCCGCCAAGGAAGTGAGTCTTAATCACTCCTTTGCCTTTGATGTGGTGAGCCCTGATAATATTCCGATTTTCTACGGGGAAGTGGTCTCTCTATAGGAGATGAAGACAATCAAGAAAATGCCGATGGCAGAAAACGCATCGGCATTTTTCATGTCCTATCCTGTTTCCTAATCACGCAAACAGACAAAGCATCTTTGTGGAATTTAGCTTTATTTATGGAAGATGGGTGTAAAGCTCCTTTGCAGGCCTAGCGATTTAAAACGTTCTTTACTCTGCTTTGCAAAGCGACAGCAAATATGTCGGATCAAAAGGGCGATAGTTTGATACATCTAAATCTAACCGGCGTTCAGTTTCGGCAATTAAGACATCGAGAAGTAGGCGAGCAATGTCATTTGGATCACCTTTTCGAATGCTGCCGTCATCCTGCCCTTTTTTCACCAAGAGAAGAATTTCTTTTTCTAAGTCGTCTCCTAACAACGGCTTCTCAGCAGTTCTTGCTTTTTGGCCTTTGACAAGAGCCAAACGGGAGTAATGAACAATAGAGTCGCTACTTTTTAGAATGGTTAGATATTGTTGCAATAATTTTTGAATGCCTTCAAGACCGTTCTCGGATTCAAGATCGTCGCAATGGACTAGCAACGTAGGATATTTTGTTTCAAAAAAAGCGACGGTGGCGTTATATAAGTCTTCTTTGACGTCAAAATAATGATAAAAAAGACCATGAGCGCAATGAGAAGTCTTCGAAATGTCGTCGATGGTGATTTCATCAAAACCTTTGGTAGAGAACAAACTAACCGACCGTTGAATGATTTTATCTTTTCTTCGATCGCGGATTGCTTCGTTTTGTGCGGCTGTACGTGGCATGTCTAATCTCCTCCAAAACTCTTACAATGATACCTTCTTTTTTCGTGTGACCAAAGGAAAGAATGCTGAGATTTTTGCTTCTTAGAAGTGAAAAAACAAGAAACAAAAGAAAAGGTAAAAGAAGAAGACAGCTTTGGTGACTTTCTCTTTCTTTGAACCTAAGGAACAAAAACTGATTCGTTAAGGGGAAGAATGTCGTTAATCATTCACAAAAAATTGATTATATTTTTACGATGCGCAACAAAACTGCAACAATAGCGCAACAAAACTGCAACAAAAAAGTTGGCTGTTTATCGAGTTTTCTTATTTTTAATAGGCCAATTTGCTAAAATGGCGCAACAAAATTATGCCCAATATGGCACATAAGAAACGGCCCGCGGTCCTGCATTGGCCGTTGCCTCTTTTATTTTGCCCTCTTCGATGGCTGCCTTAATTAAGCGCGAAACTACATATTTCCCCTTTTCATCTAGACGGAAGCGAGCGCGAATGGATTCGTTGTTGGTTTTTTCACCGTTAATGTAACGTAAGACGGTGTGGAAATAAACGGCACGAATTCGTTCTTCGGAAGTATATTGGGAAAACGGCTTTTCTTTGTATGCTATCACTCTAACGCCATAGGATTCTTCTTTGATTTGCGGTGGCGGCAAGAAATAATCTTCATCCGCTTGGATAATTTTATCGAATCCAGTGCCATGTCCTTCACCAATTCTCCAACGCGCCAACGTCTCTGCGAGCCGTTTCATGTTTGGCTTAGGTGCTAAATCAACGATGCGATCGGCAGGAATCGCGAGAGAACCAGGATTATATACTTCCAGTCGAGATGGAAAGCATTCAATTAATATGTGTGCCCCTCCAATGCCGAGTTCTTGATGAAGTATGGCATTGGCCACCATTTCACGGACTAAAATGTTAGGAAGAGGTTCCTTGCTGACTCGATACGCGCCTTCAATCGTTTCTTGCGCACCGGTAAATTCCATGGTTTTGGCGATGATATCTTCGAAAGATATCAAAATTCCTTGCTTATAAATTAAGGCAGGAATAGATGTGCCAGCGCGTGAATCGCTTGTATAAGGCACAATTTCGATTGCGCTTCCCTGAAGAGAAGGAAAATTGCTCATATTTTCTGCAAGACACAGCGCTCCGAGATTTGTAATATCGACATTTCCGTCATCACACATTCGTAGAAATCCTTCTTCTGCCATTCGCGATATCGCTTCATCTTGGCTCGGGAAAGCTAATCCTAATTTACGATAATAGAAGGCCATATCTAAGTAGTGGCCAACATCACTTTGAGGAACGTCAGCTAGCGCAACACTATCTTCTTTTCCAACGCCCAATAATTTGGCCCAAAGCGAGCGTGCAATTTCGGGGTAAGCAGAAAGATCAACCAACGATGAGCCAACGCGACCATAAGTTTTTCCCAAATATGTGGTAGGGCTATGAGAAGCGGAGCGGACAGCAAACACCACGACGCGCTGATTTTGTGCGAAGCCTTCTTCGATGGAAACAATCCCCTTCGGCGAGATCGTTTGATTGATGTGAAAAGGGAAGAGAACCCCTCCGACCTTCATGTGGTTAAAATCGATGTCGGTGCCAACCGGTTTTCCTTCATCATTTACGCCGAAAATAAGATAGCCTTGTTCTTCTCCTCGAATGGCGGCCATATTTGATAAGGCGGAAATATATTTTCCAATTTGATCGGGGTCGGCGTTCGCGTGCTTCCATTCAACCGTTTCCGATTCGTGATTTGCTTTATGCGCTAGTAAAAACGAGAAATCTTTCATGCTATTCCTCCTTTTCTCGTTATAATTTTAATTGCATTGCAACAATAGCGCAACAAAACTGCAACAAAAAAGTTGGCTGTTTATCGAGTTTTCTTATTTTTAATAGGCCAATTTGCTAAAATGGCGCAACAAAAAAGCAGTAATTTTAGATGCGGTGTATTTTTCTCTTTTTAAAGGCGACGAATAAAAATCTGCCTTTCCTTCTCTTTCTCGTTCGTTTCGTGCCCTTTCAGTGTTAAACTCTCTTCGTATGAAAACCTTAGTCCTTTACGAATCCCGTTACGGCTCTACGAAAAAATATGCCGAAGACATCGCAAATCGCGTTGGCGCGGATATGTTTCCGCTTAAAAAATTCAAATGGAAGACGCTGCTCGATTATGACATCGTCGTGTTTGGCGGTTGGATCAAAGGCGGTGAAATTGTTGGCTTAAACAAATTCTTGCAACATTGGGAAGACATGAAAGAAAGCCAATCCGTTATTGTTTTCGGATCAGGCATGTCTATTGTTTCTAAAGATACACGCGCCTTATTGATTGAGCAGAATTTATTAGACTTATATCATTTGCGGTTCTATCAATTCCGTGGCAGTTTCGACTTCCAAAAACTGAAATTCCCTGACAATTTCATTATTAATCAATCGATCGCGGGCATGGCAAAAGACCCTGCGAACGAAGAGAAAGTCAACGATTTAAATTGGGTTAAAAACAACCCTATCGACTATTACGATCAAGAAAAAGTCGATAAGGTTTGCCAAGTCATTCAAGACATTCGCTTGGGGACGGCAAAACCATGAA
>CADAUN010000149.1:0-3644 GCA_902791085.1 uncultured Erysipelotrichaceae bacterium
GAATCATGGGCCTCTTTTTGCGATGATCTTTACCCTTGTCCTTTTCGTTTTCTTCTCCGGTGAACCCATTTACGAAGCAGCAGGCGACTGGGCAAGTTGGTATGTTGTCTATGAATTTTTCGCGATGTTTGGAGTCGCTTTATATTTTGTCATCACGAGGAATCATCGACGGAAAGTCGACTGGATCTTATTTGCCATCATTGCCGCGTCCGTTCTAATTGGTTTTGCTCAAGCTTCCACAAGACTTATTATCGTCAGCAGTCTTATCAAGCGTTACCGTGAAGCCTATTATTATCCCGGTGTTTATATCACTCATCTTGATTGGTACGATGCAGAGGCGCCGGAACAATATTTAGGAAGCAGTAATTGGTGCGTCTTTTTCTTCCCTGAAGTGTTAACCGCTTTAGGCTGTTTCGTTTTTTCGGTCATTTCCTATCGAAAAACCAAAAAAGAAAGAGAAAATCCAGCAAAATAAAAAACACCAAAATGAGATGAGACCCTCCAGTTGGAAGTCCAACTTTTAGGGCTCACCTCAAACCACATGGCGACTTTTCTTTTCGTCCTGGTAATTTGCTGATGCAAATGATGCGAAAACTCGATTATAAATTGGTGCGAAATGGTCTAAAACTCACTATAAAATTGGTGCTGAATATAACAAAACTCGCTTGGAAATTGGTGCAAGATCGCTTATTATTATTTTGCGTTAAATCGTTATAGCAAAACAAATATCTATTGCGCTTATGGAAAAAACATATTTAAAAAGAAAAATCGATGCCCAATTAAAAGAGTGGTTTGACACAAAAGATCATTCCCCTGCCGTTGTATACGGAATTAGACAATGCGGTAAAAGCGAAAGCATTAAGCAGTTTTGCGAAAAAAATTATAAATATGTGAATCGGATTGATTTTTGGAAAACGCCAAATGCCGCTTCCGCTTTCGAATCATCCTTGGAAGTAAACGAAATCATAAAATCCCTCTCTGTTCTCTTTCCGTTATTTCGTTTTGTTCCGCACGAAACCGTATTGATTTTAGATGAGATACAAGATTGCCCAAAAGCTAGACTAGCACTTAAATTCTTTAAGGAAGATGGGCGATTTGATGTCATCGCAAGCGGCTCTTATATCGGATTAAATATCGATAACAGCGAAGTGGCTAAACCTAACGGCTCGGAAGATTTCTTAGAAATGAAAACCATGGATTTCGAAGAATTCTTGTGGGCGCTTGGATATGATGACGAACGAATTCGTTCCCTATTGGATGATTTTACGGAAAAGAAAGCCATCCCAGAAGCAATCCACGCTCAAATGAAACACTTATTCAATGAATATGTTTGCGTGGGCGGTTATCCAGAAGCAGTTAGCAAGTTTGTGCAAACAAATAGCTTTTTTGAAGCGTTTAAAAAAGTCAGAAGTCTAGTGATTGACGCAAAAGGTGACCCCTCAAAAAGAAAAGACAAAAACGGGAAGGCGTTATATACAGCAACGGAGGTGGCAAGAATCCAAAAGGCATTTGATTTGATTGCATCCTTTATTGTTAACGACAATCATCGATTTGTTACATCGAAAATAAGCGGCAATGGCTATCAAAGAGACGACGCCATTAATTATTTGCTTAATTCGTCGCTGGCTTTCAAGGCCAACAACATCCAAGTTCCTGCTTTGCCTCTTGGTGTCAGAAAAATAGATGCCGATTACAAATTATTCTATGCCGACATCGGAATTTTGATTAACGTCTTAGGCTACGACGTTGTCCAAGGCATTCTCGAAAACAAACTCGGAATGAATAAAGGATATCTATACGAGGCGGTCGTTGCAGATTCCTTATATAAAGCAAATATTCCCTTATACTATTTCGGCAAAGGAAGCGGATTAGAAGTCGACTTTGTCATTTCCTATCAAGGCGAAGCGACATTAGTCGAAGCGAAAGCTACAACCGGAAACACGAAATCAAGCAGAACAATCATGAGAAATCCAGACCATTATGGCAAAACAAAGCTGATCAAGATTGGTGATTATAACGTCTCTGAAGAAGGCGACACAATCACCATTCCTCATTACCTTACTTTCGCGTTAGGCAAGTAATCGCATGAATCCTTGGGAGTGACAATAAGTTTGTGTAATTGAGGTCTCAAATCGTCACGGCTGAGTTGAACTGAACCCCATTTCGTTCACAGGTTGAAAAAACCTCTAAAGAAAATCTCCGATTCAATTGTGATCGGAGGCAATCTTTTAGGTGGGTCTTTTTTCTAGGCTGTCCGAATTACGGGGTCCAGTTTATAAAATTAGCCCTTTTTGGAAAGTTTTAATGCTATTTTGCGTAGGCAAATGATTGAGGGGCAGTCCTCAATCCAAATTCGTTCAACGATTTTGGCTCGTCATACACTTTAATTTTCCCAAGCTTATAAGCGTAGGCGACTTTTCGGTTCTTGAAATATTCGTCAAAGAACTTTTTCGTTATGCCAGAATAATCCTTTGTTTCTTCCCACAAAGCATTCGGATCGAGTGCCAAAACTTCAACGATTTCCGCTTCGGCAACCACCTTTTTGACTGGCATAGTCTCATAGATAATCAGCTTATTAACGTCCTTTTTCGCCGCTTTAGTGCGATATTCATATTTCTTGGTTCCGTTGATGATGCGATTCACGTGCTCGGGATTTATTGAAATGATTATTTTTCCCATTCTGCTTCTTCTCCTAATTTAGCCAATTCAGTATATTGCTCATAAGTAAGCTTGGAATTTAACCGAGGTCCTCCAGTGCCTAACAGCCCTTTGCTTTCTTAAAAAGAAGAGAGCTTATCTTTTTCTTGTCCCTAACAAGGATAATGCGGCACTAACGAGAGAAAGAGATATCACTAACGCAAACAAAACAAGGACGTTTTGCCATCCGATTCCAAACGGCATCAAATAATAAAGCGAATCTTGCAATCCGCGATTCCAAACGGAGACGATCCAGAAGGTATTCAAGAAGGCAAAAGGAAGAGAAAGGAGCTCCACAAAACAAACTTCTAAGAGATTCACCCGGAACGTCTCATAAGTTCCGTAGCCTAACGAAATAAACCCTTCCTCTTCTTTTCGGTTTTTTCGATAAGCCAAGATGACCATCAGAATTTCACTTGCGAGTAAAAGAGGGCCAATCCCTAAAATACTGATATAAAACATCGGCGATGAAGCATCGCTGAATCCTTGGCTTTTGTCAAAGAAATCGGAAGTCAATACGCTTCTGAAGCAGCACCCTTTCTCTTGTTGATTAGAACTTACCTGACCGAAGTAATCGCGGATAAAGGGCAAATCGATTTCTTTCTTGCCACTTAAGAGAATATCGCAAGAATGGCAAGCACAGCCCTGTCTCTCAAGCGAAACCAAATCTTCTTTCGCTTGTGACCAGCCTTCATCGAAATATAGAATCGATGGATTCCAGTCCATGTCCTTCACAATTCCCACAAGACGATAAGCCGTTTCGTTATTTTTCCAACCCCATCCAATCAATGCTTCCATTGTTTCTTTCGCTTGTTCTTTTCTTAATGATTCAGCCAAAGATTCCGCCACGAAAAAATCGCCCATTTTCGTCGGATAGGAACCATAAAGCAAAATAGAGCGATCCATGGAACGCTGATCTATTTTTCCGATTCCTTTGATTGAAGGAG
>CADAUN010000149.1:3696-4815 GCA_902791085.1 uncultured Erysipelotrichaceae bacterium
TTTGGATGATTGGTTTCCAAAGTTTGAAGGTCTTCTTCCGATAGATATGCACCATCAGCCTTCCTGACCACTTCTCCTAACGAAATTTCGTTTTGGGTTTGCGCCATCCATAATCGTTCTGGGCCAGAATCAGTTCCTGCAACGTTGGAAATGAGAAGCAAAGAGAAGCAAAATAAGGACAAAAGAAAAGAAATGATCGGAAAAACAATCCCTTTTTTCCCTCTTGCCACCATTCGTTTCCAAATCGTCAACAAGGAAAGTCGTTTCGCTGGCTTTTTATTTCTTAACACTTTTCCTTCTGTTTTCGCTAGGCAACCATTCCGAAGGAGAATCGTCCCATCTAAGAAGGAAAGATCTTCCGACAATTCAGGAAGTGAGAAAAGAACAAGATGATTTTGACCAAAATCACATAATTGCTTAAGGCATTCTGGTGTTTTTTCGATGGAGCGATAAACCCCTTCCGTTATCAAAACGACAGGATAGGGATGCAACGCAAGCAAGGTTAATTCCAGTCGCATTCTTTCGATAACCGATAAACTGGAATAGGGGTTTTCTTCTTTTCCTTCCAATTTGGCTTGACGTAGAATGTCGCCTAATCCAATCAGAGAATCCTTTATTTTTTCTCCTTGGACTCGTTCTTTGACGGATAAGGAAAGATGAAGCGTATCTTCAATCGAAAGAAAAGCAATCACCTCTTCTCTTGCGCGTTTCCTTCTTCGCTTCGAACGATTGATTTCTTTCCGGCCCCAAAAGATCTTTCCTTCACTCGCTTCCTCTTTTCCAGAAAGGATATCAAAGAATGTTTTTCTTTCTTCAAACGAGTCATCGATCAAAGCGAACAATCCCTTTTCTGGCAAGCAAAAAGAAAGATGGGCCAATACCGAAGAAAATGCCGGAGAAGCGGAAATTTTGCTGATGTTTTCAATTCGAAGCATGTTTGGCCCCTTTTTGATGTATTAAGAAAACTTTCAAAACAACGATACTATGTTAATTATCAGCTGATGTGAGACATTTTAGCAATCTCGGGCATCTGACCTCGCCCGTATTCTCCATAATCCGTCTCAGGCTGTCAAGTTCCGCTTGGTTGGGCGATTTCAGGTTGAGCACCATCCTCGGGGT
>CADAUN010000150.1 GCA_902791085.1 uncultured Erysipelotrichaceae bacterium
GACAATGCAGACGAATTATTAGACAAACTTACGATTGAATATAACAAAGCGCGCCAAAACTCAATTACGCAGGAAATTACGGAAGTGGTAAGTGGCGCAAACGCCAATTAGGAGGTTCACAATGAAAGAGAAACAAACAGATTTACTTGGGACTGTGGTTCAAGCCGTTGGTCCCGTCATCGACGTTCGTTTTGAAGATAAACACCTTCCTGCTTTGCTTACCGCCCTTGAAGTGCGCCTAGGCGAAGGAAAGAAATTGGTGGTCGAAGTCATGCAACATATCGGCGACGATACGGTTCGTACGGTTGCTATGGGCGCGACGGAAGGCGTCGAACGCGGCATGGAAGTAAAGGACACCAATGCTCCCATTTCGGTTCCGGTTGGCACTTGCACTTTAGGAAGAATGTTTAACGTTTTAGGCGAACCAATCGATGAATTAGGCGGTGATTTTTCGAAAGAAAAACATATGCCAATCCATCGCGAAGCCCCATCTTTTGCCGATCAAAATGTATCGACCGAAATGTTAGAAACTGGTATCAAAGTCATCGATTTGCTTTGCCCGTATGTTCGCGGTGGCAAAATCGGTTTGTTTGGTGGCGCGGGTGTCGGTAAAACCGTTTTGATTCAGGAATTGATTTTCAACATCGCTTCCGAACATAACGGCATTTCTGTCTTTGCTGGCGTTGGAGAACGTTCCCGCGAAGGCAACGACCTTTATTTTGAAATGAAAAACAGCGGTGTCTTGAAAAACACGGCATTGTGCTTTGGCCAAATGAATGAACCGCCGGGAGCGCGTATGCGGGTTGCTTTAACTGGTTTAACCATGGCGGAATATTTCCGTGATATCAAGCATCAAGATGTCTTGTTATTCATTGATAACATCTTCCGTTTCACTCAAGCAGGATCAGAAGTTTCAGCCTTGTTAGGCCGGATGCCTTCTGCCGTCGGTTATCAACCGACATTGGCCAATGAAATGGGTCAATTGCAAGAGCGAATCACTTCCACCAAAGATGGATCGATTACCTCAGTTCAAGCAGTTTATGTTCCTGCGGATGACTTTACAGATCCTGCTCCTGCAACGACATTCTCTCACCTTGATGCCCAGACCATTTTGGACCGAAATACGGCAGCTTTAGGTATCTTCCCGGCCGTCGATCCTTTGGAATCTTCTTCGAATATCTTAGACCCAGATATCGTTGGGCAAGAACATTATGAAGTGGCAAGAGAAGTGCAAAAGATTTTGCAACGTTATAAAGAATTGCAAGATATCATCGCCATTTTAGGCATTGATGAATTAGGCGATGAGGACAAAGCCATTGTGGCTCGTGCGCGAAGAATTCGTAATTTCTTATCGCAACCCCTTCACGTTGCTGAAGCCTTCAATGGATTCCCTGGCATTTACGTGCCTGTGAAAGAAACCATCCGTTCTTTCAAAGAAATCCTCTCTGGCAAATACGATGCTTATCCCGAATCTGCCTTCTTATATTGCGGGACGATTGAAGATGTCGTTCAAAAAGCGAAAGAGATGGAGTCCAAATAAGCATGGCATCTTCGTTATTGGTTACGATTGTGACGCCTAACGGCATCGCCTTCGAAGGCGAAGTCGCTTCTTTATTAGTTCCATCTAGCCGCGGTCCGCTTGGTTTATTGCCAGGATATACCCCTTTAATTGCCGAATTGGCACCTAAAGGAGTGCTGACCTTAACCTTACAAGAAGGGCAAAAACGTTATTTCGTTCTCTTCCATGGCGCCTTGGAAGTCAAACCAGAACGAACCTATCTTTTAAGTGACAAAGCCATTCCAGCCGGAAGTGAAGAAGAAGCCAATCAACTCTTGTCCTCTTTATCACAATCTTTTGCACCAAATGACCACGATTTAGCGACCGCCAAAGCAAAATTACAAGGAAGTCTAAGAAAACAATGAATTTTATTTTTGTTTCTCCGAATTATCCCATTCGTTATTTTAAGTGGGTGGAAGCGTTACGCGACCATGGAGTCACTGTTTTAGGCATAGGCGATACCCCTTGGGCTGACATTCCCCAACGGCTGAAGAATTCCTTAAAAGAATATTATTTTTTGCCTGATCTTTCCAAAGAGGAAGACATGTTAAAAGCCTGTCGTTATTTCGAACAAAAATACGGTAAGATCGATTTTATCGAATCCAACAATGAGTGGTGGTTAGAAGAAGACGCCCGTTTACGAAAAGCACTCAATGTCACTTCGGGTTTCTTCCCGGAGCAAATGGAGAAAATCAAAGCGAAATCCGCGATGAAATCCTGTTTTGAAGCAGCCGGTGTCAAAACCATGCGTTATGTTTTGGTGAAAGGGCCAGAAGACATTGACCGCGTGCTTCGTTTTGCCTCCCTTGTGGGCTGGCCATTGTTTGCCAAGCCAAATGTTGGCGTCGGTGCGCATGATTCTTGGGCGATACCGGATGAAGAGACTTTAAGAAAGCGCTTGGCTTCTCCTTTGCCCGAAACCTATATTATCGAAGAATTTATTGATGGCGAAATCGTTTCTTATGATGGCATTTGCGATTCCCACTCGAATGTGGTGTTTGAGACCACGGATCATTTCCCGACCCCGGTTGCCGATATCGTAAACGAAAGCAAAGACGAATATTATTACAACAATCCTTTTGCTTTGCCTTTCTTTGATGTGGATCCAAAAGCCTTCCAGGAAGCGGGAAGACGGGTAGTCAAGGCATTTGGCATCCAAAAACGTTTCTTTCATATCGAATTTTTCGTTTTGCGAAAAGACAAGCCCGGTTTTGCCAAAAAAGGCGAATTCGTCGCTTTGGAATGCAATATGCGTCCAGCAGGCGGATATACCCCGGATTTAATTGATTTCGCGAATTCCGTTTCCTGTTATCAAATCTATGCCGACGTCATTACCAAAGACCGCAATGACCAAGACATGGGCAAAGAGAAATATTATGCGTTTGCCGTTTCTAGACGCGACGAGCTTTCTTATGCGCATACCCAAGAAGAGATTTTCAATCAATGGGGTGCCTATCTTTGCGCGCATGGCGTCTATCCAAAGCACATGGCCGATGCGATGGGCGACGATTATTTCTATGCGAAATTCAAAGATTTCTCCATGGGTCTCGCCTTTGATCGCTTTGTGCGGGAAAAGAAGAGCCGTTAAGCACAATAATCTTGAATCACTTGAATCGCTTCTTCACTAGCAAGGGAATAAGTGCGATTGCGATAAGCTAAATCAAAGTCATTTTCTCCAAAAGAAGAACGAAAAAGGTTTTGCTCTGTTTTTTCGATACGTGAGACATCTGCGAGGTAGATAGGCTTTTTCGCAGACTTTGCGAGAGGAAATAACGTCTTTTGATAAAAGGAAAGAGAGACAGCGTCTTCTCGATCGTACCAGAACAATAAGGCGTCGTTATCTTCGATTGCTTTTTGCCAAGCGTCGTAACGAGAAAAGCGATAAAGAGGAAGCAAAGTATTTTCCATGAAGAAATTCTTCCAAAGTTCCGTAAAAGAAGTGGACCCCCAATTGGTGAGGGAACATTGTTTGATTGAACCGCTATACCAAGTGGGAGTATTTTGTAAGAAAGGATGGTCGGAAGTCTGAGGAATTTTGTCTCCGTAGTGGTTAAGCAACGCATTGCGATTCGAAAGAAAAT
>CADAUN010000151.1 GCA_902791085.1 uncultured Erysipelotrichaceae bacterium
TTTTGGCCAAGACGACTTCGATTAAATATAAAGAGACCAAAATCAATATCGTAGATACTCCCGGGCATGCTGACTTCGGCGGTGAAGTCGAACGTATCATGCACATGGTAGACGGCTGTCTCTTGTTGGTTGACGCTTATGAAGGCACCATGCCACAAACTCGTTTTGTTTTAAAAAATGCGTTAGAGAATCATATTCGTCCCATTGTGGTTATCAACAAAGTCGATCGCCCAAACGCCAATCCGCAAAAGGCCGTGGATGAAGTATTAGACCTTTTTATTGAACTTGGCGCTCCCGATGACTTGTTGGATTTCCCTGTTTGCTATGTGTCTGCGTTAAATGGCACTTCCTCTATGGATCCTGATCCGGCAACGCAAAAACCCGGCATGGATTGCCTATTTGATTTAATTCTAAAATATATTCCCGCCCCTAAATGTGACCCTGACGGACCGTTCCAATGGCAGAGTGCCCTTCTGGATTACAACGATTTTGTCGGAAGAATTGGCATCGGCACCGTTCGCCGTGGTTCAGTCCATGTCGGCGATACCTTAACCGATTTACGGAAAGACGGCACGAAGACAAACTTCAAAGTCATGAAGTTATATACCTTCTATGGAATGCAGAAAAACGAAGTTCCCGAAGTTACAGCAGGCGATGTTTGTGGCATTGCGGGCTTAACGGATATCGGTGTATCAGACACAGTTTGTGATTCAAAAAAATTAGAAGCGTTGCCGCCGCTTCGTGTCGATGAACCAACTTTGCAAATGGAATTCGGCACGAACTCCTCTCCTTTACGGGGACAAGATGGCAAGAAAGTCACCGCTCGTTTAATCGAAGAAAGATTGTATTTGGAAACGCAACGCGATGTCTCGCTCAAATTCGAACGTGTTCCGAACAAAGAATCTTGGATCGTGTCTGGGCGTGGCGAATTGCATTTGGGCGTTTTAATCGAAACAATGCGACGCGAAGGATTCGAATTAGAAGTCGCTAAACCGCAAGTCATCATTAAAACCATCAATGGGGTCAAATGCGAACCGTTTGAGGATTTGCAAATCGATGTCCCAAACGAATTTGTCGGAGATATGATGACCACTCTCGGCGATCGAAGCGCACAACTTATCGACATGAATGACAATGGAACCATCACCCGTTTAAATTATGTGATCCCTTCTCGCGGTTTAATCGGTTTCGTTTCGAATTTCTTAACGATGACAAAAGGCTATGGCATTATTAACCATTCCTTTAAAGAATATCGCCCGATGGTCAAAGCGGATGTTGGCGAACGGAATATTGGGGTCTTAGTATCGACCGACAAAGGGCAAAACCCCGCGACTTCCTACGCCCTTCAAAAAGTGGAAGAACACGGCACCATGTTTATTGTTCCAGGAGACATTTGTTACGAAGGAATGATTGTCGGAGAACATCGTTACCCTGTTGATTTGGCGGTCAACTGCACGGAAAAGAAACCGATGACCAACGTTCGTTCTTCTACCCGCGAATTGATGATTGTCTTAAAGGCGCCACGAAAAATGTCGCTTGAGGCTTGCTTAGATTACATTAATTCCGATGAATTGGTAGAGATTACGCCTCACGTCATTCGGATGCGGAAACGCATTTTGGATACCGCCGAACGGAAAAAATTCGACGCGCATCAAAAAGCAGAAAAGCAAGCTTTGATGCAAGAAGGAAAATAAAATCAAAAAAAAGAAGCGATGAATTCGCTTCTTTTTTTTACCTATAATAAATATTTTAGGTAACAAAATAATATTATATTTACTAATTATTTTAATACCTTTTTAATTTTTATAAGGTCTGAATTTAGTTGATTTTGCAAATCGGGCAATCCACTATATTTCTTTTCTTCGCGGAGATAGGAAGCAAAAGAAACAGCGATGGCTTTGCCATATAAATCGCCTTCAAAGCCCAACAAATGAGTTTCAATAATGGGATGGTTCAATTTCCCAATCGTCGGGTTGGAGCCAACATTAATCATAGAAGGATAAGACGTCCCATCCACTTGACTCCAGCCGGCATAGACACCTGCTTTCGGCAAAACATAAGGACTTCTCAATGATAAATTTGCGGTTGGAAAGCCGATTTTTCTGCCATTATGGAACCCTTCCACCACGACGCCATGGATTTGATATTGACGGCCTAAGTCTTCATTTGCCTGCGTTATCTTCCCTTCTTCGATGGCTTCAATGATATTTCGCGAAGCAATTTTCTTTCCTTCTTTGGACAATAACGGCAACGCCAAAACTGAAAAGACTTGTTTTAAATCGTTAACGTTCCCTTCGGCGCCTTTTCCAAAAGAATAATCCATCCCTACGACAATCAAGCCGGGATCTAAAGGAAGAAGCACGCGACGAATGAATTCCTCCTTACTTTCTTGAAAAAGCGAAACGTCAAGAGGGAGCAAATAAGCAACGTCAACCCCTAGTTCAGCAAAAAGTCGTACCTTATCTTCCCAACTTGTCAAGATGTGAGAAGATTTGTGATTTGGGAAAAAATCCGTCGGATTTCCTTGAAAAATCAGCACCCCAACATGAGGCATTGCCTTTTTGGCGGCAAAAACTAAGGTTTGGTGGCCCCTATGAACCCCATCAAAGTTTCCTAAAAGCAAGGCGCCATCGGAGAAAGAAGGCTGTTTTTGCGAGGCATTCAAAACACGGATTTCCATCTAAAAAAGACCTCTTTCCGACCGATAATAATCTTCTTCTGGCACATAACGATAAATTGCAAGCGCGATTTCACCTTCTTTAAGCAGAATCTTATCTCCGAAAAAGCGAGGCAATTTTAAAGCGACCCCGTGAAGCACTTTTTCCTTTTCTTTCGGATTGACTTGGTAGACAGGATAGGACAGCAAATAAGGAGAAGGATCAAGAACATTCTCTTCCGTCACATGTTCTAAGGAAACACATTGATCTAATGTAAATGGTCCGACTTTGGTGCGGCGTAAAGCGCTTAAATAACCGACCGTTCCGAGTCGTTTTGCTAAATCCATTCCTAAAACACGTATATAGGTGCCTTTGGAAACCACACAAGAGAAATGGATGGTTTGATTTTGATAATCTAGCAACTGACATTCCGAAATGGTGACAAGACGCGCTTCTCGTTCCACTTCTTGTCCTTTATGGGCTTTGCGATATAGGGGCACGCCATTTATTTTGATGGCGCTCGTCATCGGAGGAATTTGTTTGATTGTCCCTAAAAATGATTGCATGGCTTCTTGTATCGTTTCTTTGCAAAGCGAAGGAATTGCCATTTGCTTGACCATCTCTCCTTCCGGATCTCCGGTAGAAGTTTCTGTTCCGAGAGACAAAGTCGCTTCGTAACTTTTCCATTGATCGTCTAAATAAGGCAAAAACTTAGTGCCTTTTCCAATAGCGACCACCAAAACACCGGTAGCAAAAGGATCTAACGTTCCCAAATGACCGACTTTCGAAACCCCTAGTTTCTTCATCAGAGCATTATCGACGTGTCGAGAAGTCGTTCCGCTAGGTTTATCAAGGCAAAGAATACCGTCTTTCATGCGAGGCTTATTATAATAGAAAAGGGAAGAAAAGGCTTGCAAAACTCCTCGTTTTCGTAGGCGTGAAAGGCATTTTGCGTTA
>CADAUN010000152.1 GCA_902791085.1 uncultured Erysipelotrichaceae bacterium
TTTTTATATCAAAATGATGTGCCAACTTTGCAAAAACACGTGTATCTTCGGCCGCAATTAAATCAACATTTTTCAAAACTTCAATTGCTCTTGGCGACAAATCTGATAAATTTCCAATTGGTGTTGCCACGAAATAGAGCAAAGGCGTGTCACCCGAAAAATTTAATTCTCGTTTAAGCATCGTGTTTGTCCGATTTGGTTAAATTGGTCGTCTCTTTTGTCTGGCGAGCGTCATGGCGACGGGGATGAAACCCTTTTCCATTTTTATTCTGGTGATGATTCGGATTGGTGTTTTGCCCATTGTTATTTTGTTGCCCTTGAGGGCGATTTTTTTGGCCCACGATTCCGATTTTTGTCTGGGCGGTTATCCCGTTTCGGATTTTCGTTACGGTTATTTTCGGGGCGATTGCCTCTACCATTCGTTTCTTCGTTTCTAGGAGAAGGCGTTACGACAGGGGTAGTATCCGTTTCAAGAAGATCAGCAAAAGATAATGGCTTCCCACGCGTCGATGCCATTCGTCGATAATCGTCTAATGAGATGAATTTGACTTCTTCGTTTCCCTCCAATTTGATGGAGCGAGAAAGAATATTAAAAGAAGTCACTTTATAATCGCCTTCTTGGGCATGAAGTGTTTCTCCTAGACGCGGAAAATCTGCGCGCGCTTCCGTATATAAATCATCTTCGTAAAGCAAACAGCACAATAAGCGACCGCATGCGCCAGAGAGCTTAGGAATGTTTAACGTCAGCATTTGATTCTTGGCACGAGAAATAGAAATGCCATCAAAATGGTTTAAAAAGGTAGAGCAACAAAGAGGCAAGCCGCAGATGCCCATTCCGCCAACCATTTTTGCCTTATCGCGCGGGGTCATTTGATGTAATTCAATCCGGCATTTTAATTGCGGTGCCAAGATGCGTAAAAGCTCACGGAAGTCCACACGGCCTTCGCTCGTGTAATTGATGGTGATTTTGTCGCCATGCAAGGTATAAGAGGCATTGATGAAATTCATATCAAGCCCTAGTTTCTTGGCCTCGCGTTCCGTGATGGCCAATGCAACTTTGGCTTGTTCTAGGCAAAACGCATAATCTTCTTCGTCTTCTTGGGTTGCCAAACGGACCACTGGTTTTAGCTCTAAGTCAGAACGATAAGTTTCCGCGCTTTTAGGCGTCTCAGAAACAAAACCCATTTCAAAGCCAGACACGGTATCAACAACCACGTGATCTCCCGGTTTTAAAGTTTCGTCATTGGTTCCAAAATAATATGCCTTTCCCACGTTACCGAAGCGAACGGGAACATAATATGCGAATGAATTCATACGTTTTCCTCCGTCAAAAACAAAATAAGATGCATCAAGGCCAAGGGAGCGGATAAGTTGGTGTCAAGAAGGCTTCTTACCTTCAAGATTTCCGTTAACGAGGCATCTAAGTGAGGCAAGGCAAAGGCCAAGCGCGAGAGCGTTTCTTGCATCGATGAGAGCCGAAGTTTGCCACCGACTTTTTGCTCCACTGCGTCTTGAAAGACCATAGAGAGCATATCCAAATAATAACGCGGTTGCAAAAGAACGGCACCTTTCTTTCCCCCAGTGAGCGCAGGAATCACGCTTGATTCCATCACAAAGGCAGCATCTGCGGGCGATTTTAACAACGCTTCTAACGTGGCATCAATCAAATGACGCAAAGCATGATAATCATCAGAAGAAGCGGTTTCAGCAAGCTGAGACGGATCGTTAATTAAGGGTGATAGCCATTCGGCATCTTCAGCGGAAACGCCTTCTTTGATGGCTTCAGAGAACACCACATCTTCTGGCAATAGCAATAAACGAATCCGTTCGCAACGCGAAAGAATGGTTGGTAAAACTTTGGCTTCATTTTCGCAAGTTAAAAAAGCATAGGTTCCTGCAGGCGGTTCTTCTAAAAATTTAAGCAAGGAATTAATGGCCTGCACATTCATGTTTTCCACCAGATTTACCACATAAATCATGATGCCTTTCGCCTCTAAAGGCGTCTTAGAAAAATCAGCAACAACGGCCTGCACGTCACCTTTTTTGATTTGTCCGTCCTTTCCATCAATGACAATAAAATCAGAATAGGTGCGGTGGTCGATTCTTAAGCAAGAGCGACATTCTTCGCAAGCCAATGGATTCGGATGATCGCAAAGCAATGATTTCGCAAAAAAGGTGGCCGCCTTTAAAAGCGGGACTCCCGCCTCACCGGAGAGCAAATATGCGTGGGCGATTCGGTGATTGGCTAAAGCGTGGGCAAAAGAGCGATAAGCTACAGGTTGATATTGTTCGAGATATGCGCCGAATTTCATCTGGAAGGAAGTCTCTTTTCAATTTCTTGGAGTACGGTTTGATATACTTCGTCGGGGCTTTTAGAAGCATCGATGATCACGATTCGTTTCGGATTTCGTTTGGCTAATTCTTGGAAGGCAGCGCGAACTTTTTGATGAAAAGTTAGCGCTTCGACATCGAGCCGATTGACTTCGCGCCCAGCGTTTCTAGCGATGCGGGCCAATCCTTCTTTGGGATCAATGTCGAAAAAGAAAGTCACATCGGGTTCTAGTCCTTCGGTGGCGTATTGATTCACTTGCCAAATGGTATCGATGCCAAGTCCTCTTGCTCCTCCTTGATAAGCCAAAGAAGAATCTAAAAATCGATCGGAAATCACAATTTTCCCCGCTTTTAAAGCAGGAAGAATCTTTTCCACGACATGTTGCCGACGCGAAGCGGCATACAATAACGCTTCCGTCCTCGGATCCATATCCGTGTTCTTTTTGTCCAAAATGACATTGCGGATTTCTTCCGAAATCGGGGTTCCGCCCGGTTCCCTAGTCAACACCACGGAATAATGCTGTTGTTCCAAAGAAGCGACAATTTTTTGAATGCAGGTGGTTTTTCCCGATCCTTCACCGCCCTCAAACGTGATAAACATTATGAAATCTTCTTTCTGCCTTCAAAGGCTTTCGCTAACGTCAAAGAATCGGTGTAGTCCAGTGCCGAACCCATTGGCACACCATAACCTAAGCGGGTGACATTGACTTTGCCTTCTAATAACTTCGCCACGAATAAGGCAGTGGTTTCCCCATCAACGGTTGGGTTGGTGGCCAAAATCACTTCTTGGATATGGCCTTCTTCGACACGATGAAGTAACGGATCAATCGCTAAAGCATCCGCGCCAATGCCTTTCGTGACGTTAATGACGCCACCTAAAACATGGTATAGGCCATGGAAACGATTCATTTTTTCAATGGCGACGGCGTCTTTTGGCTCACTCACCACACAAAGCACGCTTTGGTCGCGAGTAGGGTCTTGGCAAATTTCGCATTTTTCGTCTTCGGTATAAAGACCGCAGATTGGGCAGCGGTGGACTTTTTGACTCACGTCTTGAAGCGCTTTGGCAAATTCACTTCGGTCTTCTGAGGACCACGAAAGGACGGCATACGCCATCCGTTCAGCGCTTTTCACACCGACGCCAGGTAATTTGCCAAACGAATCGATTAAAGCTTGTAACGAAGGGAGTTCTTTCATTAGAATCCCATGCCACCTTTCCGGCCGGTGATTTCTTCGTCAATCTTGTCGTTGGC
>CADAUN010000153.1 GCA_902791085.1 uncultured Erysipelotrichaceae bacterium
TTACGAACGATTGTTAAAACGGCTAACCGAGCGAACGCTTCTCGAAGAAGAAAAGCATTTTGAAAACGTCTTTGTTTCTGTTCAAAAGAAGCCTTTGACAATGGCAAATGGTTTAACGGCTTATCCGATTTTGTTTCAAGACCAGGGAAAAACAATCAACGCTTATTGGATGGCAGAATTTGGCCCCAAGCCTCAAGATCAACAAGTTTATGATCTCGTTCTTACGGGTGCGTTAGTGAAAGAGGCAAAACGTCATGAAAATTAGGTTCCCTTTTCGCCGTTATCTCATCCGTTTGATCGCATCTTTTTTCCTAGGCGCCCTATTAATCGGTACTGCTTTTTATTATTCTTTGGACACCAAATTAAGGCCGACTCCTGAAGAAACCATCTCTCTGTTTGTCGCCGCTTCCCCCAAAGAAGACAAATCTCATGAGGCTTGGTCTTTGCTTAAAGATTCTCTTTCCGATTCCATTCTTCAATTTGATTTATATGCGGCTAATCCGAAGGATAGTAATTTTCAAATGCAATATCAATATCGTGGTCGGTCCAGTGATGTTGTAATCTTGCCGTTTGACCTTCTTAACGATGATCTTTCTTTGTTTTGGGACATCCCTAACAAAGACGCCTATCAAGGGAAAGGGGTTTTAGTTCATTCTCTAGACGGAACGACCGATGGAATGGGCGATTATTTCGTTTACGAGCAAAAGAACTATTATGCTTTCTTTAATGTCTCTAGCCTTCACGTCTCCTCCCTCGATGCGTCAAAAAAAGACGATGAGGCGATGCACTTGCTCAAAGGATTCCTTGGTCATTCATCATGAAACGAAAACGTTACGCCACCAAAGATTTTGTTCTTTCATCCTTGCCTCAAACCAGATGGCAACAATTTGTTGATGTTTTGAAAAATGAGAAATTAACTTTTCTTTTCTTGAGTCTCATTTTACTGGGTTTCTCTTTGCCTTTGCTAGCCGTTCTTGCCGTGCGGGGAGAATATGTCGCCTCTCTTTCTTCCATGGTGCAAAACGAAGAAATCTCTAAAGATGTGGCCAATCATCTTTTATTAACGGAAGACTTTTTCTTTGATTTTTTGTTCCTGCTTGCCTCGCTTATCATTGGCGTCGGATTGGCAGGGTGTTGCCAAATTTTTCGGAACCTCGCCTATGAAGAAGGAATATTGTTCGGCGGCGATTTTCGCGAGGGCATTCGTAAAAACATCGGTCCTGTAAGCATCATCATGGTTCTTCTTTCCTTTCTTTATGTCGCCTTACGAACCTTAAATGATTTGGCAAATGTTCTTCAAAATCCGTATTTCTATGTGGGAAGCTGCATGATTTTCGGTTTGGATGTCCTGTTCATCATTCCTCTCCTCTTAATATGGCTTGGCGAAACCGCTTCTTACCAAAATCGAATCCGAAGCAATCTCCAAAATCTCTTCCCTTTATTGGGCTATGGGTATTTGGGTTCAGTGATGTTTTCGTCAGTCCTTGGATCCTTTTACTTTTTGACCCTGCTAGGCCATAGCGTTTGGCTCTATCTTGCCTTTCTTTTGCTCTCTTTACTTCTTCCCTATTATGCACTGGGTTGGCATCTTTATTCTTTATCCCTGTTTGACCGAACATTGAACCGAAATTATCCCGAATATCGATTCAAAGGATTACACCGCGAATCATAAAATTGGTTTTGTATTAAGAAATTGCTTCATCCTTCTTTGGACTAGATTAGAAATATTCCCTAAGGGAGGAATCAAGTAATCCTGTCTGATTCTTTAAAAAATACTTAGCCGAGTGTTTTGCAATCTTCATCCTCGTCTCGATCGGCGGCGGCGCTGCTAGGACGGGAGCAGGTTTACGTTGGCATAACTCTAGTTTGGAAATAATTCCAAAACAAGAAACAAGCGACAAACCTTGCTTGAACCTTCGATTGCCAATCAATGAAACCCCAAATCTTGGTTTCTTATTAAAACGCAATTTTTTAAAACAATGATTGCAATTTCTCTATTTTTCTCTATATTGATAATAAGCTCATATGTGGGTTAGCGAAAATTTTGTATTCAATCATCAAATCGATGAACCATCCGGCAAAGAATATCTTTTCTATCGCCATATGCATCCCTACTTCGAGATCTTTTATTTCTTACAAGGAAAGGCTACTTTTACCGTCGATTCCGTGAAAAAACATTTGGAGCCTGGCGATATCGTCTTAGTACAACCTGGCAAATACCATTTTGCCACGGTAGAGAAATCGAAGTATGAACGTTGCGTTACCACTTTTTCTCCTTCCGCTTTGCCTTCTCCCCTTCAAAAGAAAATTGCTGATATTGGACCGTTCTTTGTTTCCGATCCTCCTTTAAAACATCTTTTCAATGAATTGGAGGACATTCCGTCTTTAGTTGCGGATCCTGACTTGCAAGCGATTTTAGGTTGGTGCCGAATTGAAGAGATTTTAATTCGTCTTGTGGTTGGGTCTAACGCCTCGGCACCAGAAGCTTGCAACGCTTTAACTCGTTCTGTCTTGGCGTATTTAGACAGTCACATTTCGGAACCAATCAATATCGGCCGCATGAGCGAAGAATTGCATTATTCGAAATCGCATATCAGCAACGCTTTCACCCAAAGCATGAATTGCTCCCTAATGCGTTACGTTCGTTCTAAAAAAATCATGGCGGCGCACGCTTTAATTCAAAGTGGGGTCAAACCAAAAAAGGCAGCAGAAGAATGCGGATTCGAAGATTATTCGACCTTCTATCGGTCGTACTGCAAAATCATCGGCCACTCCCCCTCCCAAACGGAAGAAGGATTTTTCGGCAAGGAAGAACATTAAATCGGTTGTTATTTTCTTTTCGCCTTTAGAATCCCCCTCATTTTATGGTTTGAATTCTTTTTTCGTTGTCAAAACGAAATATCGCCTGAGACATTTCGCTTAATCGTCTTCAAATCAGAGAACGTTTAAAAAGTCTTTCTCAATAGGGGCGTCCATTCCGCATCTCCCTCGATTCCGTGGAATTTCTATTGGGCCATGCTAGCCACATTCCTCTTTTCATTTCTCGATTTTTTGCGCACGAGAAGCAGAGTCGATGTTCGAATGAAAAGTTATTGAGTTTTCTTTCCCCTACCCAATTTGTAATTGTTTCTAATAAAATAGTCAGAATGATTGACGAGTAAACCATTTTGAATATAAAGGCAGTAAATCATGAAAGGAGGAGAATTCATATGACTACACCTACCCAAATCAGGATAGATTCCGAAATCAAAAAGCAGGCAAACGAGCTGTTTTCGACCCTTGGGCTTGACATGTCCACCGCCGTCAATCTCTTTTTATATCAGTGCGTTCTAAGAGGAGGCCTTCCTTTCAACGTTGAGCAACCTAGATACAATGACGAGACGCTTGAGGCGATGGCAGAGGCCATGCGCATCTCCAAGGATCCTAACGTTAAGGGCTATACCTCCATGGAAGAGGTCAAGAAGGCCTTGATGGAGGACTAGATGTACACGGTCAAATTCACCAGCAGATTCAAGAAAAGCTATAAGCTGATGGTGAAGCAAGGCAAAGACATCTCGCTATTAGATGAGGCGATAGAAAC
>CADAUN010000154.1 GCA_902791085.1 uncultured Erysipelotrichaceae bacterium
CCCCTCTTGATCTTGCGTTGCGGAAGTCTTGTCTTCGTAAACCAAGGCAAAAGGCAGATCGGTATCTAAGCCAAAAAGTGCACCGTTAATAACAAAGGTGGCACCGCTAGAGGAAAGCGTGCAGCTCTTCAAAATTTTCGCACTTAGCAAACCGAAATATTTTCCATTCATGATGTCGTTCAATAAAGATGGGGTAGTGACAGAAGAGAAGGAAGAAACGAGGCGTGATAATCTAGTTTTAACGGTCTCTTCGCCACTTAATGTCTTCACCAATTCGACCATGTCTTGAATACTGG
The DNA here is from genome assembly GCA_902791085.1 of uncultured Erysipelotrichaceae bacterium. Lineage (GTDB taxonomy): Bacteria > Bacillota_I > Bacilli_A > RFN20 > CAG-826 > UBA4951. Next base: position 297 of record CADAUN010000154.1, read on the forward strand.
AAATGGCGATTTTGCCATTCAATCCAGGCTCGTTTTCCGTAGCATTAGCATCGTTGTAGTTAAAATAGCTATTGGCATCGTCCACATCAACTTTAAAGGCGTGTTGCTTGGTGTAATTGGCGTTCTTTTGATTCAAAACGACGGCACCGCTTCCCGCTTTCTTTGCTCCATCAATCGAAAGATCACCATCAAAAGAGATGCCATATTGATTGGCGTCCATCACCGATCCATCTAAGCCGAATGTTGCTTGCTTATTTTGCGCAATCTCTTTGACTTGATCATAAATGTCTGGAAGGTGGTCCATTTGGTAAAAGCCTTCCGTGCTTAACGGCGTTAATGCTTTGTAAGGCTCGACATTGAATGTCAAATGGCAACCAAAGTCTTTCAAAGCAATGCCGCTTACTTCAATGGAGGCAACCGGCTTATCGCCGGCTCCTTCTAAAGCGATCGTGGCTTTGGCGTCTTTTCCTAAACCAAAGCGATTTAATTTCACTTCCACAGTAATGGATTCATTAGCTACGGTGATTTCACCGATATCTTCCGCTAATTTTTCATAACGTCCGTTACGAATATCTTTGATAATGTCGCTATCAAAGATGGTGCTAAAAGTCTTTTCTAACGCAGCGTTATCTGTCGCGCCATTTTGATTTTTGACTCGTTCAGCCAATGCCTCTAACGTGACTAACTTCATGGAAGCTTTTGCCATGTCGTTGTAGTTAATATAAGCCGTGCTGTCCTGATTCTCCGTTACATAGGCAAATTGCAAAGATTGCAAACCTTTCGCGGTTCCTAATTCTTCATCAGACGCTTGAAGATCAAAACGGTAATTCTGAGAAGCAATATCGGCGCTTCCTTTTAAAGAAACGAAAGCATTTTCAAGTGTTTCACCGCTTCCATGCGTCAAATTCATGGTTAAATCCGCATTCAGGCGTTCTTTCGCCACCGCGCGTCCCACTTTGCGCATAATGCCCTTTAAACCCATGAGAGAAACATAATTTGCGGAATCCGTTGGAATCAAATTGCGTATTGCGGTCAATTCACCATCATTGACTTGTGTCTTAAAATCCAAAGAAAAGACCGTGTCTTGATATTGAATTTGATTGGCATATACGCGAGTTAAGTTATAGTCTTTATCGCAATCGAGGTTTAAAACGAAATCGGTGTCGCCTAAACCAATGGTGCATTGGAATTCACTGCTTTCTTCGCTTTCTTTTAAAACATTCCATTCAATCGAGGTGTCAGCCAAAGAAGAATCGGCACTAGAATCTGCTCCTTCTCCTCCTAATTGGTCAATGAAGTCATAAACGCTGTCAGGGATTTTAACCACAGAATCGCCAAAGATGGCAATCAATTCGCCAACCAAAGAATGATATTCTGTGTCGAGATAAGCCAGTTTGGCACCCCATAAGTCAATATAAGCATTGCGGTCGCAAAAATTAATGTGCGTCGTGGCTTTTTGCAAAGCGGCTTCGTTCCAGTTGTTGTAATTGACGGTTCCTTGAAAGTCAAATCCAATATTTTTTAAGGAAGGGATTGCCATTTTTAAGGTGGCGCCAGTCACTGTGATTTGATTGACGGTAGATGCATCGTTGTCTTTGTCGGGAAAAGACATCGAAAAATCCAATGTTCCTTCAATCCCCGTTGTTGCCGTCAATTTCGAGACGAATTTGTCGGTGGACGTCATCCTAGGAACTTCGGGATCATCAGGTGGAAGCACAACAGAGGATTTTGTGTCACTATTTTGAATCATGGGCAAGGCATAATAAGTAACGACACCGCTAACGCCGGCAGCCATGGTGAAAATCAAGGAAGCGCGCACGCCACGTTTTTGTAAGAATTTAGCCAAAGTGAATTTCATAAAATCTCCTTTTTACTAATCATTCGTCGCTATATCGATGTTATATTGGGTGGGAGAAGCTAACTCAGGAATGGAACGCGGAGACGGAATCACATAGGAAGTGACGTCCCCAATAAGGTTGGAGCCCGCACCGGCTGCGGTTTTGGCGTAATACGATTCATAATTCCTCATGGATATCAGTTGAAGGCGAGAATCGAGGTGAAACGTCAAGTGAACAAAATGGAATGTTGGTGGCCCCGCTAAATCTGCCGTAGCTTGCATTTGTAAGACATAATTTTTAACGGCGATCTGTGGATTCAATTCGAGTTCAACGGTATAACCGTTCTCCGTTTTCTGAACCCCAGTAGCAATGCCTGAAGTCGTGGTTTGGCTTTCACTGGCCAAACATTTATCGGAGATGATATAGATACAAGGGATACCGTCAAGATAACGGCCAGAATGCTCATAATATTCCGTGCGAGAGAACTGTGTAGGCGTAGCAGAAGCAAACGAAGCGTCAGTCACATCATCACGAATAGAACCGCTATAACGGGAAACCATAGATTCATCCCCATTGTCATAGGTTTCATACATCCGCAAAGCGGCTTTAACCATGCTGGACATTGAAAGAGATTCCTCAAAATAAGATTGGCCATCGCGCATGAAAGTGGAACGAATATATTGATCCCCAGAGACGCCAAATACCCGATACGTGGTTTTGCCATAGCCTTGAATTTCCCAGCGTTCTTGGCGATGAATCATCGTTAAAGACAAATTGGCCATTTCAGCCGGCGTAAAATGAGTCGAATAGTCGGCATTTTCCGGAAGCGATTGATATTTCTTTAGCAACGCATCATAATCAACCGCATATTGAGAAACATTGATGTTGTCATAGTTGCCTACAGAGCCCGTATTAAAAACGCTCGACAAAACATAACCGACGCCAATACCTAAAGCGATACTAACACTGACGCCAACAGACCAAAAAATGATACTCCTAGGCTTTGATCGGGTCTTTTCTTTTTTCGCTGTAACGGCGATATTTTTGTTTTCCGCGTGTTCTTCCATAAAATGGCAACTTAAATTCTAGGCAATAGGAACCCGATAGAAGCCTACTCGACACATTCTTGGTCGTAGAAGGCAATTCTACAATTTAGAGAGCGAGTAATCTCTAGCATTTATCGTATTTTTATTAAAAAATATTTTTTAAATTCTACAAACAATATTTTTCGAGTGGAAAAAATTGAAAATAATTATTTTTAGAATATATCCTTAATATTTTTTAAAAAATAAAAAATATTGTGTTTATTTATCGAATTTATTTGTTACCTTTTTGTAAGGTACATTATTTTTTCTTTAAAAATATGGTTTGTTCCCTTTTTAAGATTGGGATAGACTAAATTCATGGACGATTTAGCCTCTACTATTGCTCAAAACTTATCC
>CADAUN010000155.1 GCA_902791085.1 uncultured Erysipelotrichaceae bacterium
CGAAAAAATACTATCTCGGTTTGGATATTGGAACCGATTCGGTCGGTTGGGCCGTGACAGATGAGCATTATCAAATTGTGCGAAAACAAGGTAAACATCTTTGGGGTTCTCGCCTTTTTAGTGAAGCCTCAACGGCGAAAGATCGTCGTGCACATCGTATTGCAAGACGTCGTTATGTCCGTAGAAGGCAACGCATTTTATGGTTGCAAGAGATATTTGCCAAAGAAATGGCAAAAGTGGATCCTAATTTCTTTGAACGCCTCAACAATTCTGCCTATCTTCTCGAAGATAAGCCCAGGGAAGTACAAGAAGACTATAGCGGCTTAAAAGGTCGTCCCTTATTGTTCCCATGGCCACAAAAAGACGCGGATATTACTTTTTCTAGCGACGCGGCGTACCATAACAAATATCCGACGATTTATCATTTGCGGAAAGACATGATGGACCATCCGCATAAGAAATACGATATCCGTTTGGTATATCTCGTCATGGCCCACATGATCAAATATCGTGGCAATTTCTTGCAAGAGGGCGAAATTAAAGAAGGCGGAACCGATGTTCATCGTCTAAGCGAACTTTTATTGAATTTAGACAACGCTATTCAAGGTTATGCTGATGATGGCGATGAAGAAACTTCAAAAGAAACCGGCTTTTCGTTTTCTGACCTTGAAAAAGTCAAACAATGGCTTAGTGACTTACAAAACCCCAGCATGCGCTTAGGTGATTTGAAGGACGAAACCACGAAATTGTTTCAAATCGATAAAACCCACAAAAAACCAATTAATACGCAGAGACTTTTTGATCTCATCGATGGCGGAAGCGCGAAGATGAAAGATATATTCGCCTTTGGAGAAGAGGAAGCAGAAGAGGAATCTGATTTAGCTGACAAAAAGATTGAATTTGATAACGAAGAATTTAGAGACTCCATTCCTGAATTAGGAGACGACTACGTGGAAGTGTTGTTGGCCGCGCAAGACCTTTTCGATTTCCGCGTTTTGGTCCGCACATTGCAAGGTGAAAGCCGCCTTTCGAATGCCATGGTCAAACGCTATCTACTGCATCAAAAACAATTGAAGACGCTAAAGAAGCTTTTCCGTGATTACGATATTGCCCACGGAACCCATTGCTTTGATGAATTCTTTGAAACCGCTTCGAAAAATGGCAAAGACCCCGAAAAGAATTATTTAAATTATGTCGGGGTGTATAAGTGCAAAGGGAAACCCATTCAACATTATCCGCATTCGACAAAAGTGGATGAACTCTATGCCGCTTTAAACAAGGCTGACCCCATTAAAAATGATCCAGAAAACCCAACGGTCAAAGAAATTAAAACGGCAATCGATACGCGCAATTACTTGTTAATGCAAAATTCGAAAGACAATGGTGTTTTGCCTTATCAATTGAATCTCAATGAAATGCGTATCATTTTAGGTAACCAATCCAAATTTTATGCGTTCTTGGGAGAGCAATCGCCGGAATACAACAATCCGAAACGCCAAGATTATCGCCTGGTTTCTTTATTAGAATTTAAGATTCCTTATTATGTCGGACCGCTTGTCATGAAGCGTGGCGAAGATGATAAGATGGGCAAAAACCATTGGGTTGTGCGGAAGAGCGATGGCAAAATCACCCCATGGAATTTTCATGATATGGTCGATGAAGACGCTTCTGAAGAGGGCTTTATCAATAACTTAAAGAATACCTGTACCTTCTTAATGAATGAACCAACGCTTCCGAAGAATTCATTGCTCTATACCGAATATGTCGCGCTAAACCAAATGAATAGTTGGCGGATTTTCTGCCACGGATCAAAACGTCCCTTAACTTTGGAAGAACGACAGGATTTATTCTCACACGTCTTTCTTTCTGATCATAAAGTTACTGTGGAGCGTGTCCAAGAAGAGCTTTCTAAGTTATTGAAAGTGAAATCTAATGACATCGTTTTATGCACGGAATCAAAGGACACTTTAGAATCAGCTGACATTACTCTTTCTTTAAAACCGTGGGTTTTAATGATGGACTCTCGTGGATTTGGTAAAGATTTGCGGAGTAATAAAGAGAAGATTCAAAAAGCTGAAGAAATTATTTACGTTCTCACCATCTTTGAAGACAAGAAGATTGCTGGCAAACGGATAGATAATATCCCTGGATTAAGCGACACACAGAAGAAATATTTTAAGTCGCTTTCTTTCAAGGATTGGGGACGTTTTTCTAAGAAACTAATTGATGGATTAACCGTTCCTGTTTTAGATCCAGAAACCGGAGAATATATCGAGAAGACCATTTTGGATTTGATGTGGGATACTGGAAAAACGTTCAATGAAATCTATGCTTCCAATGAACCGGATCCCGTGACGGGATTAGATACACGCGGCTTCCAGGAACAAGTACACAAAATTGTCGATGCCGAAGCCGGTTCTCCTTATGACTTAATCGAAGAACAGTATGCTTCACCTTCCGTGAAACGTTCTCTTCGTCAATCCTATCGGGTGATCGAAGAACTGAAACGAATTTTGCATATCGATTCGTTTGATTCCATTTTTGTTGAAGTCACTCGAACTGCCAGTCAGGCGAAGAAAGGGAAACGCACCTCTTCTCGTAAAGACCAAATCCTTGATTTCTATAAACGAATCAAGGCGATGAAAAAAGACATGGACGAAGAGATTGACAAAGAAGAGATTGACAAACTTGAGGAAGAGTTAGGGAAAAACGTGGACCGGTTAAATGATCGCCGTTTATTCTTATACTTTGCTCAATTGGGTCGCTCCGTCTATACCGGCAAGCCCATCGACATTGAGCGTTTAGAGAAAGATTACGATATTGACCATATTATTCCGCGGGCGAAATACGATGATGATAGCTTTGGAAATACGGTTTTAGTAGAACAAGCTTTAAACCGGAATAAGAGTGACGTTTATCCTATTGAACCGACCATCTTAACCCAAGAGGGAAGAAAATGGATTCAACTTCTCGAAAAATGGAGCAAAGACAACAAGATTGCTTTTATGTCGGCTGAAAAAGCACGTCGTTTGCTTCGTAACGAACCTTTGTCTGAGGACGAATTGGTTGGGTTTGTGAATCGACAGATTGTTGCCACAAGCCAAGCCACAACAGGCATTGCGAATTTATTACGAAAAACAGATCCCAATAGTCGCGTTGTCTTCTCGAAAGCGGACCGCGTTAGCGACTTCCGTAAAGAGTTCGATATGCTGAAATGCCGGGAAGTGAATGATTTTCATCACGCACAGGACGCTTATTTAAATATTGTTGTTGGAGATGTTTATAACCAAGTCTTCACCAAGAGCTTTGGCATTAAACAACTTCGCGAAAAGAAACTAGAACTCGGCAAAGATCATTCCATTCGTACCGATGTGAAGTCGTTCTTCCGTCGTGATCAGTATCGTTTTGGTTCCAAACATTCGATTTGTGTCTGGCAAGCGAAAGAATACGCCAGTGACGGAACAGAGAATCCTTCCAGCGTAGGAACTCTCGATACGGTCCGTAAATACATGGCACATAACGACGTGATGGTGACGCACATGCAAGCAACGCTGATTGGAACACAAGGTCTTTTCTACGGTCCGTAAATACATGGCACATAACGACGTGATGGTGACGCACATGCAAGCAACGCTGATTGGAACACAAGGTCTTTTCGGCAAAATCTCTATCATCGGTAAAGACGACCAGAAGAAAACTGCCACTATGCCATTGAAGATGAGCGGACCCTTTGCGAAAGATGGTTTTGAACATACTTATGGCGGCTATAACGATTTAAGCGCGCCATATAACATGCTTGTACAGTCGCTCGATAAAAAAGGAAAAGCGATTTATACCTTGGAAGTGATTCCTGCAGTGTATCTTGCTAACATACCTGCTGGATTAGGTAAAGAGGAAACGAATAGATGGTTGGAGAAGCATTTGGAAGAAAAAAATGGATTAAAACAACCATCCATCATTTTGCCTAAATTGCTTCCTGGCACTGTTTTTGAAAGAACATCTCCACGTGGTCGTATGCGATTCTCCATTACGGGAAGAACCGGTACTCAGTTTTTATGTGCAAATCTCACCGGCTTAACATTGCCCAAGCATTGGTATGATTATTTTAAAATGATTAGCAAATATCTTGGGTTAGAACTTTC
>CADAUN010000156.1 GCA_902791085.1 uncultured Erysipelotrichaceae bacterium
ACACCGAGAAAAGAAGGGAAAGACCATTAAACTATTTGATGTTTTAGGACAAATGAATTTTACCCCCCTCTTTGCTTCGAAAAAGGGGACTTTTGTCGTTGATGACACAACCGGTACTGGTCTTCTTTTTGCCACGCTGTTTCAGAAAAAGCCGGCTGACTATGCCATTCTTTCTCAAAATCTTTATCATGCGCAAAAGATTTATGAGTGTTTGCTTAATTTCATCCCGGAAGAGAAGGTGGTTTTATTTCCTAGCGATGAATTGCTTCGTGCAGAAGCCTTGTCTTCTTCCAAAGAATTAATGGCGCAACGGCTTTATGCGATGGGGCAACTATTAGACGACCAGCCAAAGATTTTGATCACTCATCCTTCTGCTTTGTTACGTTATCTTCCTTCTCCGGATGCTTTCCGGCGATTAACTTTGCATTTAAAAGTGGGGCAAGAAATCTCTTTAGATCGTTTAAAAGATGTCTTAAGCGAAGCGGGTTATCTTCGCGTGAACAAAATCGACCAATCGATGCAATTCGCCATTCGTGGCGACATTGTGGATATCTTTTCGGTGAATGAATTAAAACCGATTCGTCTTGAATTTTTTGGCGACGAGATTGATAGCATTAAATCTTTTGACATTGCGACCCAATCTTCTTTATCTCCGCTCGATCATGCGGACATTTTGCCTGCCACAGATATGTTTTTAACCAAAGAACAAGAAATAGATTTTATAAAACGGTTAGATACCTTAGTCCAAAATGACGCGAAAGAGAAAAAAGAAACTGATCGGGATACATTTTTTCAAAATATCAGCGCGGATAAAGAGGATTTGTTGTCTCACCAATGTCGCCCGTCCTTATATCGTTATTATGGATTTGCGACAAACGAGATCCATTCGATTTTGTCTTATTTTCATCCTGACCTTGTTTTTATCCCAGACCAAGAAGCGTTCTTAGGTTCAGCGAATTTCATTCAAGAAGAAGCGCGGAACTATTATCAAGAATTGGTGCAAGAGAATCGTATTCCCACCCATTTGCAACAATATATGAGCGTCGAGGAAGCGTTACGTGGGCAAAAAGTAACTAGTGGAAGCAAATTTGCTCGTGGCGAAGACGAAGACGCCTTCTTAGTGCGTCCCGTGGTAATGGCAGGATTAGGGCTTTCTTCTTTAGTTCCTACTTTGAATAGTTATCGTGAACAAGCCAAAAAGATTGTGTTTGCGTTAGGAGACGACCATCAACGCGAAAGCATTGAACGTGTTTTCGAGGAAGAGAAAATCCCGTATGAGCCCTTGAAAGGCTATGCTTTGCCAGTAGGGCAAATCGGGATCAGTGACGCTTCATTAAACGAAGGATTTGATTTGCCACAATATGGCATTGTTTATTTTTCTAGCAATGAAGTCTTTGGCAAGAAACGATTGGTTACTCGTTTTTCAAATCGGTTTAAAAATGCGACTATTTTAAAAAGTTATCAAGATCTTCAGCCGGGCGATTATGTGGTTCATGAACAAAATGGGATTGGACAGTTCATACAAGTGAAGACCATGGAAAGCGATGGTAAGCATCGCGATTATTTGGAAATTGCCTATGCTGGCAACGACAAATTATTTGTCCCTTTAGAGCAATTCCGTTTGGTACGCAAATACGCCGGAAGAGAGGGATATGCTCCAAAATTATCTCATCTTTATAGTGGGGATTGGGAGAAACGGAAAGCAAAAATCAAAGGACGTGTGAATTTTATGGCGGACCGTTTGATTGCCTTATACGGAGAACGCGCTAAAGTGCCTGGATATGCTTTTCCGCCGGATGACGAACTTCAAGAACGTTTTGAACATGAATTTCCGTTTGCTTTGACACCAGATCAAGAACGATCTTTAGAAGAAATTAAGCACGACATGGAATCGCCAACTCCTATGGATCGGTTGCTTTGCGGAGATGTCGGATTTGGGAAAACAGAGATTGCTTTCCGCGCCGCCTTCAAAGCAATCGATGCCGGAAAACAAGTGGCGATGTTAGCGCCTACGACCTTGCTTGCAAGACAACATTTTGAAGTTGCGCAAGAACGGTTTGCGTCCTTTGGGGTGCGAATTGCCTCCTTAAGTCGTTTGAACACCCTAAGTGAAGCAAAGGCAATTTGGCAGGGGATTTCCGATGGAAAAATCGATTTTGTCATCGGAACACACCGCCTTTTATCCTCTCATACTCATTTTAAAAATTTGGGTCTATTGATCATTGATGAGGAACAACGTTTTGGCGTGGAACAAAAAGAAAAAATCAAAGAAATGAAACGTGACGTCGACGTGTTAACGTTGTCTGCCACCCCGATTCCTCGAACCTTACAGATGTCGTTAATTGGCATCCGCTCGGTGTCGACCATTAACACCGCTCCCGAATCGCGCATGCCGATTCAAACTTATGTCACCCCCTATCAAGAAAGCGTGGTGTATGAATTAATTGGTAGAGAATTAGCAAGAGACGGTCAAGTTTTCTACCTTCATAACAATGTCGCGACGATCGATTCCACGGCATCGCGAATTGAACGACATGTTCCTGGTGCTCGCGTCGGCGTCGTGCACGGCCAAATGGAAAAAGAAGAGTCGCAAGAAATCATGCAACGTTTCTACACGGGAGAACTGAATGTGCTTGTTGCCACCTCTATTGTGGAAAACGGAATTGATGTCCCGAATGCAAACATGATTATCGTGGAGGATGCCGATCATTTTGGCTTGTCGCAACTTTATCAAATCAAAGGACGCGTAGGACGAGGGAATCGCGTGGCTTATGCTTATTTGATGTATCGTCCTAACAAAACGATGAGTGATGAAGCGAAACAACGTCTTCGCGCGATTCAGGACTTCACAGAATTAGGGTCTGGATACAAGATCGCTGAGCGCGACTTAATGATTCGTGGAGCGGGCGATATCTTAGGCCCTGAACAAGCCGGATTCATCGATTCGGTGGGATTAGATTTATATCTTCAGCTCTTACATGAAGCGATCGAAGAACGACAAAAAGGCGTGGTGCCCGAAAAACCAAAACCAGAAGTGCTTTTCTCGATTGATGCCTATATTCCAAAAGACTATGCGATTGCGAGCGACAAGATTGAACTTTATCAAGATTTGGAGAATACCAAAACAGAAGCGGATGTTGCTCAAGTGGCGGCACATATGCGGGATGTATATGGGAAATTGCCAGAACCGGTGGAATTATTATTGTGGCAACGACGAATCAGCATTCTTTCTCATTCCGAGGAATTTTATCGATTGGAACAGGGCGATGGATATGTGGATTTATTGCTTAGCGATGCCTTCACAAATCAACCACATATCGCGTTAGACTTGTATAACGCCATGATCCCTTATCTTAAAGAAATTCGCGTGAATTTCGTGGAGAAGCGAATCCATGTGCGGTTGTTAACAAAAGACCGAAAGAATTGGATTCATGACCTTTATCAAATCATGAAAGCGATTCATTCATTGGCAAGGAGCGCGAAAGCGTAAGGTGACATTATGCGTATCGACAAATGGTTAAAAGTATCTCGCTTGATTAAACGGCGAGAAACAGCAAAAGAGCTTTGCGATGA